>NZ_JACSGS010000011.1:0-147117 GCF_014334315.1 Aurantimonas sp. DM33-3
GGTCGCGTAGCGACCCGCACATGTAGAGTTCGAGTTGATCGCGCTCCTTCCGACCCAGCATCGCTGCCTCCGGCAATCATCGACAGGACCAGTGAATCAGGGGACGCCGACTTCTTCAACAGCCCCCGCGTGCACTTCATGCGCAACGTCCTGGCCCATGCCGGCAAGAGCGGCCGTCGTGTCGTCTCCGCCTTCATCGCCACCGCCTTTGCCCAAGAGACGCCAGAGGCCGCCAGCCTGCAATGGCGTTCCGTCGCTGACCAGATCCGGCCAAAGGTGCCCAAACTCGCCGCCATCCTTGATGAGGCCGAGCCCGACGTGCTGGCCTACATGACCTTCCCGAGGGAGCATCGCGCCAAGTTGCACAGCACCAATCCGATCGAGCGGCTGAACGGCGAGATCAAGCGGCGCACCGACGTCGTCGGCATCTTTCCCAACGATGAGGCCATCCAACGCCTCGTCGGCGCGCTGCTGCTCGAGCAAAATGATGAGTGGGCCGTGCAGAGGGCACGATACATGACGCTGGAATCCGTCGCTCCCTTGAGCGATGATCCGTTCGTTAGCCTGCCAGCCGTGGCACGCTGATCAATCCGGCTTGGCCGGAACCGCACGGCCATCGCCGTCAGCTACACCACATGGTGGGACACTATCCGATGGTATCGCGTAAGACCCGCCAGTTCGGCTGACTAGTCCGTGGATTAGCAAGCATGCAGGATGCGTTCGGCATGACCAAGAGAGTCCTGATCACCGGTGGCGCTGGGTATATCGGTGCCCACACGTGCCTGCTGCTCGCCGAGCGTGGCTACGAGTCCGTCGTGTACGATAATCTGTCCAACGGTCATGCTGAGTTCGTGAGATGGGGGCCGTTCGAACAGGGCGACATTCGAGACACGGATCGCCTGCGCACCGTGTTCAGGCAGTATCAGCCACACGCCATTATTCATTTCGCCGGGTTGATCGAGGTCGCACAGTCAGTGCGCGATCCTCTCGCATTCTACAACAACAACGTCTCGGGAACGCTGTCGCTCCTCACCGCGGCCGAAGCGGCGGGCGTGGACAAGATCGTCTTCTCCTCGACCTGCGCCACCTACGGCATTCCTCAGTTCACTCCGCTGACCGAAGATCACGTCCAGGCCCCGATCAGTCCGTATGGGTGGAGCAAGCTCCTCGTCGAGCATATCCTGCGTGATCTTTCCGGGCTGGACCGGATCCGTTGCGCCATCCTCCGCTATTTCAATGCGGCCGGAGCGGACCCCGAGGCGCGCATCGGTGAATGGCATACCCCTGAGACTCATGCGGTGCCGCTGGTGATCGAGACCGCGCTCGGCCAGCGCGACTGTTTCACGATCTTCGGCGACGATTACGACACTGCCGACGGCACCTGCATTCGCGACTATGTTCATGTCATCGATCTCGCCGATGCCCATGTCCGAGCCGTCGAGTATCTGCTGAACGATGGGGCAAGCGTGGCCCTGAACCTGGGGACGGGGACCGGAACCTCGGTCGCCGAACTCGTGGAGACAGTGGCGATGGTCTCCGGCCGTCCGGTCAAGACCCGCAGGGCAGAAAGGCGTCCAGGGGACCCCCCCATCCTCTTGGCCGACAACCGGCGCGCGCGGGACGTTCTTGGCTGGCAGCCGCAACACGATCTTGCTTCGAGCATCGAGAGCGCATGGCGCTGGCACACAAAGAGCAATGTCCTGGCGGCTGGCGCATCACGCAGTACGCTCTGAGCAGCGCCAGCGAGTTGCGCGGCGCGGAAGCAGCGCCGACAGATCCTCGTATCATCGAATAACCTGAGTGTTGATTTCCACGCGGAACTGACCCGGGTTTTCCATCGAGAAGTGACCCGGCTTCGAGTTAAGTTGAGATGGTCATGACTGGGTCAAGGTATGTTCGTTTTCCTTCCTCTTGTGGTTCGTGGCCGCGGTGCTCGCCCTGAAGCGGAAGCTGTCATTTCCGGTTTCCAAGATGTGGCGGCGATGGGTGAGCCGATCGAGTAGAGCGGTGGTCATCTTGGCATCGCCGAAGACGGTGGCCCACTCGCTGAAGCTCAGATTGGTCGTGATGACAACGCTGGTGCGCTCGTAGAGCTTGCTCAGCAGATGGAAGAGCATTGCGCCGCCGGAGGCACTGAACGGCAGGTATCCAAGCTCGTCCAGGATCACGAGGTCGAGACGGGCAAGGGTCTCGGACAGTTGGCCGGCCTTGCCCCTGGCCTTCTCCTGATCGAGCGTGTTGACGAGTTCGATGGTCGAGAAGAACCGGACTTTCCGCCGGTGATGCTCGACTGCCTGGATGCCGAGGGCGGTCGCGACGTGTGTCTTGCCTGTGCCTGGCCCGCCGATCAGCACGACGTTCTGCATTCCTTCGATGACTCGCAGCGATGAAGCTGGCGCACCGTGGCCTCGTTTATCTCGCTGGCCGAGAAGTCGAAGCCTGACAGATCCTTATAAGCCGGGAAGCGTGCAGCCTTCATGTGGTAGGCGATCGAGCGCACCTCGCGTTCGGCCATCTCGGCCTTCAGAAGCTGCGTCAGGATCGGCACGGCGGCATCGAAGGCAGGCGCGCCTTGTTCGATCAGATCGGTGACGGCCTGTGCCATGCCATACATCTTGAGGCTGCGCAGCATGATGACGACGGCGCCGCTGGCGGGATCATGACGCATGGCGGCCTCCGCGACTGCTGCAGGCACGCAGACCGTCGTAGCGCTCGACATTGGCCTCGGGCTCCCGGCGCAGCAGCAGCGCTTGCGGTGTGTCGATAACCGGACCGTCGATCGTCTTCGCGTCGATCAGACGGTGCAGGATGTTGAGCACGTGGGTCTTGGTTGCGATCCCCTCGGTAAGGGCCAGTTCGACTGCGGCCAGTACAGCCTGCTCATCGTGCTGCAGGACCAGGGCAAGGATATCGACCATCTCGCGATCGCCACCAGGCCGTCTCAGCATCTGCTCCTGCAATCGCCGGAAGCCTGACGGCAGTTCAGCGAAAGGGGCGCCGTTACGCAGCGCGCCGGGCTTACGCTGGATGACCGCGAGATAATGACGCCAGTCATAGATTGTGCGCGGTGGCAGGTGATGCGATCGATCAATCCGCCGTTCATGCTCGCACAGGAGCTGCCCCTCGGCCGCAACGACAAGCCGGTCCGGGTAGATACGGAGGCTGACGGGCCGGTTCGCGAAAGACGCCGGGACGCTGTAACGGTTGCGCTCGAAGTTGATCAGGCAGGTTGGCGAGACCCGCTTGCTCTGCTCGACGAACCCGTCGAAGGCGGGCGGCACCGGCATTAAGGCGGGCTGCTCTTGGGCCCAGACATCGGCAACGGTCCCCGCAAGGCGGCCATGCGGGATCTCCCGCCAAAGCTCCAGACAGCGCCGCTCAAGCCAGGCGTTCAGCGCGGCGAGATCGGGAAAGTCCGGCATCGGCTGCCAAAGACGCGGTCGTGCATCCCGCACGTTCCTCTCGACTTGCCCCTTCTCCCAGCCGGAGGCTGGATTGCAGAACTCCGGCTCGAAGACGTAGTGGTTTGCCATCGCCAGGAAGCGCATGTTGATCTGGCGCTCCTTACCGCGCCCAATACGGTCCACCGCGGTTCTCATGTTATCGTAGATGCCGCGCTCGGGCACACCGCCGAAGACCCGGAAGGCGTGCCAATGCGCGTCGAACAGCATCTCGTGAGTCTGGAGCAGATAGGCGCGGACCAGGAAGGCCCGGCTGTGCGCCAGCTTGATATGAGCGACCTGCAGCTTGGTTCGATCGCCACCGATCAAGGCATGGTCCTCGCTCCAGTCAAACTGGAAGGCTTCGCCGGAGCGGAACGTCAGGGGAATGAAGATACCGCGCCCTGTCGTGTGTTGCTCGCGCTGCCGATCGGCAGACCACTCGCGAGCAAACGCAGCCACCCGGTTGTAGGAACCGGTGAACCCGAGAGCGACAAGATCGGCGTGCAGGTGTGTCAGAGGCCGGCGCTGCTTGCGTGACTTCGATGCCTCAGCTTTCAGCCAGGCCGCAAGCTTGTCGGCGAACGGGTCCAGCTTGCTCGGCCGTTCGGGCACCGAGAACTTCGGCTCGATCGTGCCGGCCTTCAGATACTTCTTGATGGTGTTCCGGGAGAGCCCGGTCCGCCTGGCAATCTCGCGGATCGGTAGCTTCTCACGCAGAGCCAAGCGGCGGATGACGTTCAAAAGTCCCATGTGGATCACTCCAATGCCCCCCTCGCTCAGCGCGATCGGAGGGGAAGGTCACATGGGTCAAATCTCAGTGGAAATCAGGCGACTTCCCGGGTCAGTTCCCCGTGAAAATCAACAGACCGTCGCTGGCACCGAGATCGGTCGCCGCTCGCCCCAGAAGATCGTCGGGCTCGGCGTCGGTCGCAGCTTCCAGAATACCAGCCTGTTCGACAGCCTGACGGTGGGTGACTGCCTGCGGCTGGCCCGCTACCGCATCGACGGCGCCTCTGCCTTCGTACGGCGGCAGACGGTGACGCTGCCGGAGCCGGCGCTGGAGATCCTGCGGCAACCGGGCTCGACCAGCAGCTGGGCCTTGAGACCCGCTATCTGTCCCACGGCATGAAGCGTGGTCTGGAACTCGCCATGGTGCTGGCCACCGAGCCGCGCGTCCTGCTGCTAGACGAGCCGACCGCCGGACTGACCAAGTCCGAGCGCACAGCCATCGGCCACGTCCTGACCCGCCTCGTCGAGGAATACGGGCTCTGCGTCTTCCTGATCGAGCACGATCTCGACTTCGTCCGGGAAATCTCCAACCGGATCGTCGTCCTCCACCAGGGCAAGCTCCTGATGGACGGCAGCGTCGAGGAGGTCGTCTCGTCCGATCTCGTCAAGGCGGTCTATGCCGGCCACAATCTGGAGACCGCCGTATGAGCGCAGCACAGAACCTCACGCCCCGCGAGAACTGGCTTGCCGTCGAGAATGTCAGCAGCGGCTACGGCGCGGCAACCGTGGTGCGCGACGTCAGCTTCGGCATCGCGCCCGGCGAGATCCTGGTGATCCTCGGCAAGAACGGCATGGGCAAGTCGACGCTGCTCAAGACCATCATGGGCTATGTGCGGGCGTCGCGTGGCACCGTCCGCCTTGGCGGGGAGGAGATCACCAACCGTCCGCCGCACCTGATCGCGCGCCAGTCGGTGGCCTATACGCCGCAGGAATTCGCGATCTTCCAGGACCTGACCGTGGAGGAGAATCTCCGCCTTGGCGTCGAGAGCGACAAGCTCCTCGCCGAGCGGATGGGCGACGTGGAAGCAGCCTTCCCGGTGATCGCCCGGCGCTTTCGCCAGCGCGCCGGTACGCTGAGCGGCGGCGAACAGAAGATGCTGCTTCTGTCGCGCGGCCTCGTCGCCCGGCCGAAGATCATGCTCATCGACGAGATATCCGAAGGCTTGCAGCCCTCCATGGTCACCAAGATGGCCGAGGTGCTGCGGCAGACCAAGGAGAAGAACGGCGTCGCCGTGCTCCTGGTCGAGCAGAACCTGCCCTTCGCCCTGTCGGTCGCCGACCGCTACGCGATCCTGAAGATCGGCGAGATCGTCGAGCAGGGGGATGCGGCCCACGCCGACACCGCCGCGACGCTCGAACAGCATCTGCGGATCTAGCGGCAAGCCAGACGGGAGCTGCTTCACTGCCATGGAAGCCAACACCTACTCCATCGTCGCGCGGTGCGCGCGAACCGGCGAACTGGGCGTCGCGGTGGCTTCGGCCGTGCCGGCCGTCGGGTCGATGTGCCCCTATGTCCGGCCCGGCCTCGGTGCGGTGACGACCCAGTCCTGGGTCAATCCCTATCTTGCCTCGGCCATTCTCGATGCGCTTGGGGAGGGAGCCGGCGCCGAAACGGCGCTTGCCGCGGCCATGGCGGCCGATCCGGAGGCCCATCTCAGGCAGGTCGCCGTCGTCGACGTGGCCGGCGGCTCGGCGTCCTGGACCGGAGACGCCTGCACGCCTGCCCATGCCGCGGCCACCGGCACGGATTATGCCGCGCAGGGCAACATGCTGACCAGCCCCGAAGTCATCGTCGCCATGGAAGTTAGCTTCCGGGAAACGGCGGACGAGCCGCTCGGCGAACGACTGATGCGCTGCCTCGAAGCTGCTCAGGCAGCCGGCGGCGACAAGCGCGGCAAGCAGTCGGCGGCGTTGCTGGTCTATGCCGGCGAAGCCTATCCGCGGCTCGACCTGCGCGTCGATGAGGATCCCGATCCGGTGGCGCGGCTGCGCCAGACCTTCGAGATCGCCAAGCTCCAGCTTGTGCCCTTTGTCGACGGCATGCCGCGGCGCGAACGGCCGAGCGCTTTCCCGCAGGAGGTGATGGACCTCCTGCTCAAATCGCCGCCGGACCGTCCGGGCGGCGGCGGCTGCCGCGAGCCGTGACCGGAACGAGGAGAGAGCCGATGCAGGACGAACGCATGATGGACTCCGAGACGCTGATCCGCGCCGATCGGGTGGCGGAAGTCCGGACGGCTTACACTGCGATCGCCGAACAGATCGCCGCGCTGCGCCATCTCGATCTGGGCGAGACCCACCCGGCCATCGTGTTCCGGCCGCTGCGCCGCGGGGAGAACGCCTGATGGACATCGACACCGCCTTCGATGCGCCGATCGGCGAGGTGGCAAGGGCAATTCGGGACGCGAAGTTGTCACCGGTGGCTCTCGTCGGGGCCTGCCTCGATCGGATCGCGATCCGCGACGGCACGCTCCAGTCCTTCGTCCATCTGGCCGGCGACGCGCTGGAGCAGGCGAAGTCAGCGGAACTGGCCGTGCGCGACGGTCGGGCGGTGGGCCCGCTCCACGGCATCCCGATCGCGGTCAAGGACAATTACCTGACGGCCGACATGCCGACGACGGCCGGTACGGCTGCCGAGATCGCCTTTCCGAAGGAGGACGGCGCCGCCATCACCCGGCTGCGCAAGGCCGGGGCGATCCTCATCGGCAAGACGCGGATGCACGAATTCGCCTGGGGCATGGAGACCCCGCCGGCGTGCAACCCCCATGACGAGGGGCGGGTACCAGGCGGATCGAGCGGCGGGTCGGGGGTTGCCGTTGCCGCCGGGTTCTGCCTTGCCGGGACCGGCTCCGATACCGGCGGCTCAATCCGCATCCCGGCCAGCCTCTGCGGGACTGTGGGCTTCAAGCCGACCTTCGGCCGGATCGGCCGCTCCGGCATCGTGCCGCACAGCTGGTCGCTGGACCATGCCGGCCCGCTCACCCGCAACGTCGCCGATGCGGCGCTGCTCGTCGACGTGATGTCGGGGCACGATCCAGACGATGCGGCATCGGCGAACGAACCGCCCACCGATCTGGCGTCGCTCGCGGCCGCGCCGCCCAAGGGGCTGCGCATCGGCGTCTGCCGCAACCATTTCTTCGAGGCTCTGGACAGCGAAGTCGCAGCCGCGGTTGAGGCGACGATCGAGTGCCTGGCCGCTGCCGGCGCACAGATCGTCGAATTCGAGGCGCCGGAACTCGCCTGTGGCCTCGGCGCGATCTTCGCCATCGAACTGTCGTCCTCGACCGCCTGCCATCTCCCGCATCTGACCTCCGGCGCCATCGACGACTACAGCGAGGACGTCAGGCTGCTGGTCGAGATGGGTCGGCTGGTGACGGGCTCCGACTACCTCCAGGCGGAACGCTACCGCCGGCTCCTGGCCGGCAAGTTCCAGACGGTGTTTGATCGGGTCGACGTGGTGGTCGGCCCGACCATGCCGATCACCGCCTGGGAGATCGGCCAGCGCGAGGTGGTGCTGGGTGGCCGGCGCGAGTGCGTGCTGGAGACCTCTTGGCGCTTCACCTATCCTTGGAACCTGCTCGGTCTGCCGGCGATCAGCCTGCCCTGTGGGACCGACTCCCGCGGGTTGCCGATCGGCTTCCAGATCGCCGGCGCGGCCTTCGACGAGGCGAGCGTCGTGCGAGCTGCCACAGCGGTCGAACGGACGCTCGAGGCCTGACTGGAAACGTCCTGATCACGCCGCCCAAGCCTTACTCGGCGAGGGTTGCTTTCAGCCAGTCGACGAAGCGTTGTACCTTGCGGCGATTGAGGTGCTGGTGGGGGCAGACCAGCCAGAGCGAGCGTTGCGTCACGCGCGTTTCGTGCCGCATGGGGCGAACCAGTCGGCCGTCGGCGATCTCGCGCTGGGCGGTCAGGTCCGATTCCAGCGCCAGCCCGACGCCGGCGACCGCCATGTCGACCGACATGTGCGCCCGGTCGAAGAGGGCGCGTTGCAGGCCCTTGGGCGGCGCCACGCCCTGGACGTCGAACCAGTGCGACCATTGCACGACGTTCTTGACCGAATGCAGCAGCCGGAAACGCGTCAGATCGGCGACGTCGAGCGAGCCTGCCGGCGCACAGCCCGGCGCGCACAGGACCGACATTTCCTCGTCCCGCAGACATTCGGTGTAAAGGCCCGGCCAGCCGCCCGAGCCATGGCGGATCTCCAGGTCGATCGCCTCGCGGCTGTAGTCCGGCGGCTCGTTCGTGGCGTCGAGATGCAGTTCGATGTCGGGGTTCGCCGTGATGAAGCCCGGCAGGCGCGGCAGCACCCAGGTGTTGGCGAAGGTCGGCGCGATGCGCACGTTCAGAACCGTGTAGGAATGGCGCTCGCGCATCTGTTCGGTGACGCTCGCGACGCGCTCGACCTCGTGCCGGATCAGATCGAAGTAGCGTTCGCCCGCTTCCGTCAGGATGACGCCACGGCCGGGCCGCGAGAACAGGCGCATGCCGAAATAGGCTTCCAGAAGCTGGATCTGCTGGCTGATCGCCGACGGCGTGACGCCGATGCTGTCGCTCGCCTCGACCATGCTGCCGGCGCGGGCGGTGGCGTGAAAGGCGAGAATGGCGCGGAACGGGATCGGCATCGGATTTAGATATTCTAATCAATCCGCCGGCGAAAGTCGTTTGCCTCGTCTCATCTTCGGCCAGTATTCCAGACGTCAGACCATCGCGCGTCCGAGAGGATGGGCGCGCGATCGGATCGGGCGAAGGCCCGCCGCCGATCGGGGAGACACGCATCACGCCGGGGAGGGAGGCCCTGCGCCGATGCGGAACGTGCGCCGACGCCGGGACGCCGGCGGGAGACCGCGGCGCCCGGCGATCGGCGGCGGTCGCTCCGCATGGGCATCGCCGGATCCCGCATCACCGATCCAGCAGAACTGTCCGGGCCGTCTGAGCATCATTTTCTAGGGAGACCCTTCGCCATGAACCTCTACACAAAGCTTCTCGCACGCCAGACCGCCGGCAAGCCCATTCGCGTCGGCCTGATCGGCGCGGGCAAGTTCGGATCGATGTTCCTGTCGCAGGTCCGGCACATTCCCGGCATGCATCTCTATGGCATCGCCGACCTCTCTGCCGACCGCGCGAAGGCGGCGCTGACCAACACCGGCTGGGACGCCGAGGCGGCGACGACGTCGAGCTTCGAGGATGCGCTCGCTTCGGGCCGGACCTGCATCACCGAGGATGGCGAGGCGCTGATCCGCGCCGACAGCCTCGACGTGGTGATCGACGCGACCGGCCATCCGGCGGCCGGCATCCGCCACGCCTTGCTGGCGGCCGAGCACGGTCGCCACATGGTCATGGTGAATGTCGAGGCCGACGTTCTGGCCGGCGCCTATCTGGTCGAGGAGTTCGACCGCGCCGGGCTGGTCTATTCCATGGCCTATGGCGACCAGCCGGCGCTGGTCTGCGAGATGATCGACTGGGCCCGCACCTGCGGCTTCCGCGTCGTGGCCGCCGGCAAGGGCACCAAGTACCTGCCGCAATACGCCGCCTCGACGCCGGACACGGTCTGGGATCATTACGGCCTGACGCCCGAGGAGGCGGCGAAGGGCGGCATGAACCCGCAGATGTTCAACTCGTTTCTGGACGGCACCAAGTCGGCGCTCGAAATGGCGGCGATCTCCAACGCGTCGGGACTCCTGGCACCGCGCGACGGGCTGCTGTTTCCCCCCGTCGGCACCCATGACCTCGCCGAGATCCTGAAGCCGCGTTCTCATGGCGGCATTCTCGAACAGGCCGGCATGGTGGAAGTGATTTCCAGTCTGGAGCGTGACGGCCGGCATGTCTTCGGCGATCTGAGATGGGGCGTCTACATTACCTTCGAGGCGATGGAAGACGACGGCCGCGGCGCCGACTATGTGCGCCGCTGCTTCCGCGAATATCAGGTCGTCACCGACAGTTCCGGCCGCTACGCGACCCTGTTCCGGCCGTCCCATCTCATCGGGCTGGAGCTCGGCGTCAGTGTCGCCAACGCCGCGCTGCGCGGTGAGCCGACCGGCCGGACCAACGGGCTCGTCTCCGATGTCGTGGCCGTCGCCAAGAAGGCCCTGAAGCCGGGCGATGTGCTCGACGGCGAGGGCGGCTTCACCGTCTGGGGTCGGATCGCCCGTGCCGAGGATTCCCTGGCCATGGGCGGCCTGCCGATCGGCCTGGCGCACAACATGCCGCTGAAGCGCGCGGTCGCCGAGGGACAGATGCTGAGCTGGGACGATGTCGAGGCGACCGAGAGCCAGGCCGTCACAATCCGCCGGACGATGGAGGAGCGCGCCCGCACCCAACGCGCCGCCGCGGCCTGAACCGACGAGACCCGGCGCGCATCTGCCCGCCGGCTGGCCGCGCGGAAGTAAATGACGTCAGACGAACGCCGCCGCAATTTGCGGCGGCGTTCGCACGTGGCAACGAGGTCGTGCCGCTTCAGCTCCCGAGCAGGTGGCGGGCCGAGGGCGGTAAGACATCCCGCGACCTTCGGACGCCCGTCCGTTCGCGCAGAGCAAAAACATTACGTTTTGCGCATGTCATGTGGTTCTGTGGTTCGACGCATCGTCTTATCGCAGGGAAGAACGGAATGAAGCGCGCGCATGGCTGAGGCGAGGGACGGGCGTATGGCCGCCGCTCCGAACGGGGCGCTGGTCCGGCGTCTGGCGCGGATCGGGGCGATCGTCTGCGCGCTGACGGGGCTGGCGGTGGGCCTGCTCGCCTGGGGTGTCGGCCGGCCCGACATCGCCGATCTGGCGTGGACCGCCGGCGTGATCCCGGTCCTCGTCATTCTCGTCGGCGAGATCGTCGTCAGCCTGCGGCAGGGCAATTTCGGCCTCGACATCGTCGCGGCACTGGCGATGCTTGCGGCGCTTCTGGTCGGCGAGACATTGGCGGCCGCGGTGGTGGCGCTGATGTATGCCGGCGGCCAGGCGCTGGAGGCGTTCGCCGAAGGCCGTGCCGGGCGCGAGATGACCGCGCTGCTCGACCGCGTGCCCAAACATGCGACGCGCTATCGCGACGGCGCGCTGGAAACCGTGCCCATCGCCGCCATCGCGCCCGGCGACCGGCTGCTGATCCATCTCGGCGACGTGCTGCCGGTGGACGGAACCGTCTCCGGCGCGGCGCTGCTCGACCAGTCGGCGCTGACGGGAGAATCGTTGCCGGTCGCGCGCCGCGACGGCGAGGCCGCGATGAGCGGCGCCAGCAATGTCGGCGCCGCCTTCGATCTGGTGGCGGGCGAATCGGCGGCGCGCAGCACCTATGCCGGCATCGTGCGCATGGTGGAGGAGGCGGCGCGGGCCAAGGCGCCGATGGCCCGGCTCGCCGATCGCTACGCTTTGGGCTTCATGGCGGTGACCATCGCCCTGTCGCTCGGGGCGTGGTGGCTGTCGGGCGACGCGGTGCGCGCCGTCGCGGTCCTTGTCGTGGCGACACCCTGTCCGCTGATCCTGGCGGTCCCGGTCGCCATTGTCGCCGGCATGTCCCGTGCGGCCGGAAGAGGCGTCCTGGTCAAGGGCGGCGGGGCGCTGGAAACCCTCGGCCGGATCGACACGCTCGTCGTCGACAAGACCGGCACGCTGACCCATGGCGTTGCCACGGTCACCCGGATCGTCGCTTCCAAGGGTTGGGACGAGGCGGAGATCCTGCGTCTGGCCGCAAGCCTCGACCAGCTGTCGCAGCATGCGATCGCACGGGCCCTGGTCGCCGAGGCGCATCGCCGGGACCTCGCCCTCGTCATGCCGCAGGACGGGCGCGAAGTGGCCGGCGAAGGCGTGGAAGGCGCGATCGACGGCCGCGCCATGCGCGTCGGCGGACGCCATCACGTCGCGTCGACCTTGGCGCCGGACGAGCTTGCGGCGCTCGATGCGGCGGTGCCGGCCGGCGCGCTGATCGTTGCGCTGGTGGTGGAGGGCCGGCTCGCCGGTCTCATCCTGATGCAGGACGGCCTGCGCGACGGCGTCGGTGCGACGCTGGCCCGGCTGCGGGCGCTCGGTGTCGGCCGGATCGTCCTGGCCACGGGGGATCGCCGCGATGTCGCGCTGGCTGTGACGGGGGACCTCGGCCTCGACGCCGTCGCCGCCGACCTCGTGCCGCAGGACAAGATCGCATTGGTCGGCCGCGAAAAGGCCGGCGGCTCGGTGATGATGGTCGGCGACGGGGTCAACGACGCGCCGGCGCTGGTTGCGGCCGATCTCGGCGTGGCGATGGGTGTCGAAGGCGCCGCCGCCTCGGCGGAAGCGGCCGACATCATCCTCCTGCGCGACGATCTGGACGGGCTGGCGGACGCCATGGCGATCGCCCGCCGCTCGCGCCGCATCGCGCTGCAGAGCGTCGTCGTCGGGCTGGGACTGTCGGGTCTCGGCATGCTCGCCGCCGCCGCGGGCTATCTGCCGCCCGTGCAGGGGGCTCTCCTGCAGGAAGTGATCGACGTCGCCGTCATCCTCAACGCCCTGCGCGCCCTGCGCCCGGGCTGACCGGCGACGGATCCGCCATCCGGTCGTGCAGCCGCAGATCTACAGCGGCTGATCCCGGAAGGCATGGCCGGGTTTCGGGGTCAATATCTGTTTGGAAATAGATGGTGGGCGCGACAGGGATTGAACCTGTGACCCCCTCGGTGTGAACGAGGTGCTCTCCCGCTGAGCTACGCGCCCCAGCCGGCGCGGTGAGCCGCGTCGGGGACGCCGCGATATAGTGCCGCTTCGTGGCCCGCGTCAACCGCCATTCACGGCTTCGTTCGCGTTGCCTCACCCGCATTGGCGACGAGCCGTTCCACGAGGCCGATATCGAGGCTGGCATAATCCTCGATGATGACGCTGGCGCGGGCTCTTGCCGCCGCGTCCGGCGCATAGCCGAAATCCACCAGCACCGAGGGCACGCCCGCTGCCACCGCGGTGTCGATGTCGGTCACCGTGTCGCCGACCATCACCGACAGGTCGGACCGCCCGCCGGCCAGCGCGATCGTCTCGCGGAGATGCAGCGGGTCGGGCTTGCGCCGGGCAAACGTGTCGGCGCCGCAGATCGCGGCGAAGCGATCGGCGACGGCCAGCGCGTTCAGCAGCAGGCCGGCAAGCCGCTCGTATTTGTTGGTGCAGACCGCCAGCCGCATGCCGGCGGCTTCCAGCCGGTCCATCGATTCGAGGACGCCGGGAAACAGCCGCGACTGGTCGGCGATATGGTCCTGGTAATAGGCGATGAAGCGCGTCACCTGATCCCGCATCTCGGCCTCGTCGAGGTCGCGGCCGTCGCGGCGATAGGCCTCGCGCAGCATCACCTTGGCGCCATGGCCGGCATGCGGGCGCACGACGTCGAGCGGCATCGGCGCCATGCCCGCGGCGGCAAGGCAATGGTTGAGGCTCGCGGCAAGATCGGGGGCGGTGTCGACGAGCGTGCCGTCGAGGTCGAAGACGGCGATGCCGGTCATGATCTGTCCTTGCAGGTGATGGGAACTGTCGCTGGCGCCGCGGATCGGCGTTTGCTTCGCAATCCGCGTCCGCAAGGTCAAGCCTGGCAGGGAGCCGGCCCGGGGCGTGACATCGACAGTCCCGGCCGGACCGTCTAGACGCTTCGAAGGCGCAAGCGGAGGATTGAACGCCCATGACGGATTCGGCGACACTGAAGACCATGGCCGGCGAGGCCGCGCTGGCCCATGTCGAGGACGGCATGCGCCTTGGTATCGGCACCGGCTCGACTGCGGAAGCCTTCGTGCGGGTGCTCGCCGAGCGGGTCCGCGATGGCATGAAGATCGTCGGCGTGACGACCTCGAACCGCACCGAGGCGCTGTGCGCCGAGCTGGGCGTGCCGACCGAGACGCTGGAGACGGTGCCCGAGCTCGATCTCACCATCGACGGCGCCGACGAGGTCGACGCTTCGCTGCGGCTGATCAAGGGCGGGGGCGGCGCGCTTCTTCGCGAGAAGATCGTCGCGGCCGCGTCCGAGCGCTTCCTGGTGATCGCCGACGCCTCCAAGAAGGTCGAGACGCTGGGCGCCTTTCCGCTGCCGATCGAGATCAACGGCTTCGGCATGATCGCCACCTATCTGGCCATTCGCAAGGCGGCGGCCGGGCTCGGGCTGGAAGGCGACATGATCCTGCGGCGCAGCGGCGACGAGCCCTTCATCACCGACAACGGCCACCTGATTCTCGACGCATCTTTTGGCCGCATTGGCGATCCAGAAGCCCTCTCGCAGGCATTGTTCGCGGTGCCTGGCGTCGTCGAGCACGGGCTGTTCCTTGGCATGGCGAACACCGTGATCTTGGCCGGGGACGACGGGCTGGAAACGCTCGAAGCCTGAGCATGGCGGGCGCCTCGCGCCGTGCCTGCGACCGGCTTCCCCTTGCCAGCATGCTGCCAGTTCCAATACTCAAGCGCCGAACGCATCCGACCAGCGTCGGAGCGAACCGAACGGAGACAGACGTTCATGATGTTTAGTCGAGTGACACGCCAGGGCCGCATCGCAGCCGCCGCAGCGCTGCTTCTGGTGCTGCCGGCCAACGCCATCGCCCAGGAATACACCGAATCCCATCTCGCCGCGGCCCGCGACACGATCGAGGCCATCGACGCGACGGACCAGTTCGACAATATCCTGATGAATGCGGCGACGCAGACCAAGTCGGAGCTGATCCCGAACAATCCCGACATGGAAGAGAAGATCTCCGCCATGGTCGACGACCGGGCGCTGGCGCTGGCGTCGCGCCGGGCGGCGCTGGAGAACGAGGTCGCCCGCGTCTATGCCAAGCTGTTCACCGAGGAAGAGCTGCGCGCCATTGCCGATTTCTACCAGTCCGAGCCCGGCAAGAAGCTTCTGGCGCAGGGCCCGACGGCCACCCGCGAGATGATGGCGGCGGCGCAGGTCTGGAGCAACGGCATCGTCCGCGATCTGCGCCAAAGCGCCTTCCAGGGCATGAACGAGCTCTACGGCACCGCCGGCGACGCGCCGTTGAACGGCGAGGCCCAGGCGCCGATCGAGCCGATGACGCCGGCCGACGCCGCGCAGTAAACATGCGGCGGCACCAAAGGGCGGGTTCGGCCGGAGCTGCCGTCCGTCATCGTGCCGATATGACGTCCGCCGATCCTGCGGCGCTCGCCGCACGCTTTGGCGACAGACGACGATGCGCCGCAAGCGCGACCGTTTCGACGGCGGTCCGGATGACGGCGGCGACAGCAGCGGGAGCGCCAGCGTGAGCGGCAACAGCTACGACTACGACCTCTTCGTCATCGGCGGCGGTTCGGGCGGCGTGCGCGCCGCACGGCGCGCGGCCATGCTCGGCAAGCGGGTCGCCATCGCCGAGGAATACCGCTTCGGCGGCACCTGCGTGATCCGCGGCTGCGTGCCCAAGAAGCTCTTCGTCTACGCCTCGCAATTCTCCGAGGCGCATGAGGATGCGGCCGGCTATGGCTGGTCCTTCGGCGAACGCTCCTTCGACTGGCCGACCCTGATGGCCAACAAGGATCGCGAGATCGAGCGGCTGGAAAACCTCTATGCGGCCAATGTCGCCAAGACCGGGGCGGAGATCTTCAACAGCCGCGCCGTGCTCGAGGGCCAGCACGAGATCCGGCTTCTGGCCGACGATCGCGTCGTCACCGCCGACCAGATCCTCATCGCCGTGGGCGGCCGACCGAACCCGCATCCGGGCCTGCCCGGCGCCGAGCATTGCATCACCTCTGAGGAAGCCTTCCACCTGACGGAGCTGCCGAAGTCGATCCTGATCCTGGGTGGCGGCTACATTGCGGTCGAATTCGCCAACATCTTCCACGGGCTCGATGTCGAGACGACGCTGGTCTATCGCGGCAAGGAAATCCTCAACGGCTTCGACGACGACCTGCGCCACGAGCTGCACCAGGCGATGGTCGACAAGGGTCTCAACGTCATCTGCCAGGATACCCTCGTGGAGGTGAAGCAGCTCGACGACGGCCGCATGGAGGCGCGCTGCGACAGCGGCGAGGTGCGCGTGGTCGACCAGGTGATGCTGGCCATCGGGCGCAAGGCGAACACCGAGAATCTCGGCTGCGAGGCGGCCGGCATCGAGCTCGATTCCCGCGGCGGCATCGTCGTCGACGATTATTCGCGTACCAGCGTCGACAATATCTGGGCCTTGGGCGACGTCACCCACCGGGTGCAGCTGACCCCGGTGGCGATCCACGAGGCCATGTGCTTCGTCGAGACGGCGTTCCGCAACAATCCGACGAAGCCGGACTATGCGACGATCCCGACGGCGGTGTTCTCGCAGCCCGAGATCGGCACGGTCGGGATCACCGAGGCCGAGGCCTGCAAGACCTATGACGAGATCGAGATCTACCGGACCTCGTTCCGGCCGATGAAGAACACGCTGTCGGGCCGCAGCGGCAAGATGATGATGAAACTGATCGTCGACGCGGCGTCCCGCAAGGTCGTCGGTGCCCACGTTCTCGGCGCCGATGCCGGCGAACTCAGCCAGGCGCTCGGCATCGCGCTGAAGGCGGGCGTCACCAAGGACCAGTTCGACGCGACCATGGCGGTGCATCCGACGGCCGCAGAGGAACTGGTGACCATGTACGAGCCGAGCTACCGGGTCCGCGGCGGCGAGAAGATCACCGCCTGAGGCGGGATCCTCAGGCCGGGGAGGGAGGCCGGACCGGCTCCACGCCGGCCATAAGGTAGTCGGTCACCACCGGCCAGAGGCTTGCCTGCATGTCGCGCCGGAAGAAGCCGTTGTGGCCGATCGGGCCACCGGCGTCGCGTGGCGAGAGCCAGATCTCCGACAGCTCGGCATTCTCGAAGCGCTGCAGCAGCGCCCCGACGGCGGCCGGCGTGCCCCATGGATCGTCCTCGATCCCAACCGACAGCAATGGCAGCCGGACATCGGCGAAGCGGGCGGCTTCCGGAACGGCCGGATCGCCGAAGAAGAAATCGCGCCGGCGGCACCAGCGCGCCCAGTCGCGAAAGACCGGGCCGGCCAGCGCCGTGCCGAAGCCGATCGAACCGGGAATGCGACCGGTCAGCCGCGACATCGGCACGCCGAGAAGGTTCATCCGGGCAAACACCGACAGGGGCTCGCGGGTGCGCCCGTACCAGCCGTTGAGCGAGGCGACCATCACGTAGCGGTCGAACCGCGCCGACAGCCCGCTGAGGCCGATGGCGAGCCCGCCGAAGGAATGGCCGATGCCGACGACCGGCCCTTCACCTGCGGCCGCTTCCAGCGCGGCGAGGGCGGCCGGGAAGTCCTGCGTGCCCCAATGCTGCATCCGGTATGCGGCGGCGCCCCGATCGTGGGCGGAAGCGCCGATACCGCGATAATCATAGGTGAGAACGGCACGGGCGCCCTGGTCGAGCAGATACTGGGCGAAGCCGCGATAGAAGCGGCGCTCGACGGCCGCAGCCGCCGAAATCAGCACGGCCGGCCCGTCGCCGGCCGGTTCGGCGCGAAACAGCGTGGCCGGCAGCGTCACGCCATCGGCCGTCGTCAGGGTGAGGTCGCGCCCGCCGACGGGGCGGGCGGAGGCGGGAGCGGAAGCAGTCGCGGCGATATCCATGCCGCCAATGTGTCCAGTCTTCCGTTTACGTCAACGTTTAAATGGATGGGGCACACCGCGCCGTCGGTCACGCCGCCGCGACGAGGGGGCCGCCGCTCTTGATCTGCGCGCCCATTCCGTTAGAGCCGCGCCATGGATATTCACGACGATCACCCGGACCTGCCGCGGCTGGCCGCCGAGGGGCGGGTCGTCGCCTATTTCGGCTATGGCTCGCTGGTCAACCGGCGGACGCTGCGCACGAAGTTTCTCGGCATTCGCCGTGCCAGCGTGGCCGGCTGGCAGCGCTTCTGGCTGCCGCGCGACGCTGCCGCCGAGATGGCGCTCCTGTCGGTCAAGCCGAACGACACCCATGCCATTGACGGCGTCGTCGTCTACGATCTCGCCGACCATCTGCCGTCGGTGGACGAGCGCGAGGCCGGCTATGCCCGCCGGATCGTCGATTTGTCGAAGCTGACGGTCGACGGGCCGCCCGTCGCCGACATCCCGATCTACATCTACGAGGCGCATCGCGGCGCGGCCGATGCCGGCGACCTGCAGGCCGCGATCCTGCAGAGCTATCTCGACGCGGTGATGCAGGGGTTCCGGACCCTTTACGGCGACGATGGCCTGCGCCGTTTCGTCGATGAGACCGAAGGCTTCGAGACCCGGGTGCTGCGCGACCGCGCGGCGCCGCGCTACCCGCGTCCAGTGACGCTGGAGCCAGGCGAATCCGAGCTCTTCGACATCCTGGTCGCGGCGCGCGGGGCCCAGCTGATCGATCCGGATCCGGCCATCTGACGCGGCGGAACCCGAGAAGGATGACAATTTCGGCCGGACATGCTTAAACGCGGCCCCGGCCGGAGCGGATGGTCAGATCGTGACGTCCACGGCCGCAATTTCGCAAAGCGAACAACGAGAAGAACGGCCGGCGCGCACCGGTCAGGAGTGATGTGATGGCGAAGGACTGGACCCCGTCGAGCTGGCGCAACATGCCGATCGAGCAGGTACCGGACTATCCGGATCCGGCGGCGCTCGCCGACACCGAGAAGCGTCTGGCGACCTATCCGCCGCTCGTTTTTGCGGGTGAGGCGCGCAAGCTGACCCGTTCGCTGGCCGAAGTCGCAGAAGGCCGCGGATTCCTGCTGCAGGGCGGCGACTGCGCCGAGAGCTTCGCCGAGCATGGCGCGGACAACATCCGCGACTTCTTCCGCGCCTTCCTGCAGATGGCCGTTGTCCTGACCTTCGCGGCGTCCCAGCCGGTGGTGAAGGTCGGCCGCATCGCCGGTCAGTTCGCCAAGCCGCGCTCGTCTAACAACGAGACGCGCGACGGCAAGACGCTGCCATCCTATCGCGGCGACATCATCAACGGCATCGAGTTCGACGAGGCCTCGCGCATCCCGAACCCGGAACGCCAGGAGATGGCCTACCGGCAGTCGGCGGCGACGCTGAACCTGTTGCGTGCCTTCGCGCAGGGCGGCTACGCCAATCTCGACAACGTCCATCAGTGGATGCTCGGCTTCGTCGGCGGCAGCCCCGAGGCGGAGCGCTACCGGGCGCTGGCCGACCGCATCTCCGAGACCATGAACTTCATGCGGGCGATCGGCATCGACGCGGAGAGCCATCCCTCGCTGCGCGAGACGGATTTCTTCACCAGCCACGAGGCGCTGCTGCTCGGCTATGAAGAGGCCATGACCCGGGTCGATTCGACCTCCGGCGACTGGTACGCGACCTCGGGCCACATGATCTGGATCGGCGATCGCACCCGCCAGGAAGACCATGCCCATGTCGAGTTCTGCCGCGGCATCAAGAACCCGATCGGCCTCAAATGCGGCCCGTCCATGGAGCCGGATGCGCTGCTGCGCCTGATCGACAAGCTGAACCCGGACAACAAGGCCGGCCGACTGACGCTGATCACCCGCTTCGGACACGAGAAGGTCGAGGCGCATCTGCCGAAGCTCGTCCGCGCGGTCGAGCGGGAAGGGCGCAAGGTCGTGTGGTCCTGCGATCCGATGCATGGCAACACGATCACGCTGAACGACTACAAGACCCGGCCCTTCGACCGGATCCTGTCGGAGGTGCAGACCTTCTTCGACGTCCACCGGGCGGAAGGCACCCATGCCGGCGGTATCCATATCGAGATGACCGGCAAGGACGTGACCGAGTGCACCGGCGGTGCGCGGCCGGTGCTGGCCGAGGATCTGTCGGATCGCTACCACACCCATTGCGATCCGCGCCTCAACGCCAACCAGGCGCTGGAACTGGCCTTCCTCGTCGCCGAGCTGGTCAAGAAGGACCATGCCGAGGACGCGGCCCGCAAGGTCGCGGCAGGCTGAGGCCCATGCCACTTCGCGCCGTCGGCAACGGCCGGCGCACAGGATAAGATGGGAACCGGGCGCAGCGATGCGCCCGGTTTTCGTTTGAGGGGTGGACGGTCTGTCGGGATATGCGGGCCTGCCGCCGCGGCCATGACGGGTTAGGCTGGGGAACGAACGGAGTTTCCGCCATGTCCGCGATGCCGACGCTCTTCCTCTCCCACGGCGCGCCCGATACCGCCGTCGCCGATACGCAGGCCGCCGCCTTCCTGCGGAGGCTCGCCGCTGACCTGCCGGTACCGCGCTCGATCCTCGTCGCCAGCGCCCATTTCGAGCGTGCCGGCCGCGTCGGCGTCACGAGCGATGCGGCGCCGGAGACGATCCACGATTTCGGCAATTTCGACCCGCGACTGTTCCAGATGCGCTATCCGGCGCCGGGCGATCCAGAACTGGCCCAGCGGATCGTCGTCCTTCTTGCGGAGGCGGGGTTCGACGCGGAAGCCGTCTCCGGGCGTGGCTTCGACCACGGCACCTGGGTGCCGCTCCTGCTGGCCTATCCGGGCGCCGATATTCCCGTCGTGCAGGTGTCCGTCGATCCGACGCGCGACGCCGCCTATCACCTGGACCTCGGCGCGGCGCTGTCGGATCTGCGGGGCGAGGGCGTGCTGGTGATCGGCTCGGGGTCCTTCACCCACAACCTGCCGGAAGCGTTCGACCGGATCAGGCAGGGCATTAGGGTCGACGCAACGCCCGACTGGGTGACGCAATTCGTCGACTGGATGGGCGACCGGCTCGTTGCCGGCGACCGGGCGGCCCTGGCCGACTACCGCCGACAGGCGCCGTTTGCCGAGAAGAACCATCCGACCGACGAGCACCTGATGCCGCTGCATGTCGCGCTCGGGGCGGCGGGGCTAGGGGCAACGGGCGAATGGCTGCATGCCAGCCGGGATTTCGGCGTCCTGTCCATGGACGCCTTCGCGTTCCGCTGATGGCGGAAACCGGAATGAAGACGCAGGTTCAGCAGCGATGAAGCAGAGTTTCGACCTCGACACCCGCACCGGCCTGCCGGTCGATCTGACCGAACTCCTGCGGAAATATCCGCGGGAGACATGGACCGATCATGCCAATCTCGGCGCGACGGCCCGGTTCTGGCTGCAGCGCCACGACATGTTCCGCGAACTCGGTGCGGCCATGCAGGAGGCGCTGTCGCAGCATCGCGAGGGCGAAGTGGCGCTCGACCCGTTCCGCCGCTGGTTCGCGCCGCGGCTGCAATTCTTCCTGACCCAGCTCGAAGAGCATCACCAGATCGAGGACCACCATTACTTTCCGGTCTTCGTGCGCGCCGAAACCCGCCTCGCGCCGGGCTTCGAGCTCCTGGAGAACGACCATGAGGTGATCCACGCGGACCTGATGGCGGTGGCCGAAACGGCGAACCGGTTCCTGGCCGAGGAGACGGGCGGCGGAAGGGTGCCGCCGGATGCGGCGCGCTATGCCGGCGACGCTTATGCCGAAGCGAGCGGACGGCTGCTCGATCGCCTCGTGCGGCATCTCGCCGACGAGGAGGACCTGATCATTCCTCTGATCCTGGACCGCGGAGAGGCTGCGATCGGGATTTGATCCGGGCGAGCTTGGAGGGCAGCCGTCGCTGGTCGTCGTCCGGGCCACGGCCGTTGCGCACCCGGCTGATGAGGGCCGGTCCCCATTGCCGCCAGGCGAACCACAGGGTCAGTGCGACGGCGATGACCGCCAGCGTGATGCCGAGACCGCGCTCCATGACTTCCAGCCGCGCGAAGACCGAGCCGATGGAATAGCCGAAGACATAGCCGACGCTGGTGAAGATGCCGGCCCAGAGCGCCGCGCCGATCAGATTGAGGATGGCGAAGCGGGCGATGGAGATGCGCGACAGGCCGAGTGCGATCAGCCCCGGCATGCGCAGACCGTAGATATAGCGGTTCACGATGACGAAGAACGCCTGGTAGCGCTCGACGAGCTGCAGCGCCTTGGCGAATTTCTTGCGGCTGCGCCAGCGCGCTACCCAGCGGTGATTCGACGAATAGCGCGCAAAGAGGAACACGGCGAAGTCGCCGATGAAGGAGCCGACGAAGGCCAGCGCAATCATCATCTGGAACGGATAGGTGCCGCGATAGGCCAGAAACCCGCCGATGATCGCAAAAACCTCGCCTTCGAAGAACGTCCCGGCAAGGACGATGATCGGTCCGAATTCGGAAATGAGGCGCAGGATTTCGTACACGTGGGCTCCGAACATCGCGGCGAAAACGGCGTGCAGCCGCCGACCGTCCCGTCGCGTTCCAGTCTGGCGGCGCTTGTTGCAGAGTTTTGAGGCGCAAAAAAGTGGCTTCGTGCGTTCTCGCTATGCACGGTGTCGCAGAGGTGCGGTCCGCAGCGCCCCTGGAAAGGGCCGGAGCGCTTGCATCTGGGGTGGGCTCGCATGCAGATGGCCGGCTTGCTAAGGGGCGGCAATGCCATCCCGCAAGGCGCGGCGCGGCGACAACCGGAACAGGCGGACGATGCCGCACGACGACAATCTCAACGGACGGCTGCGGCTGGCCATTGCCCAGATCGCGCCGTTCCCCGGCGACATTACCGGCAATCTCGCAAAGGCCCGTGCGGCCCGCGACGATGCGGCCCGCGCGGGGGCCCATCTCGTCGTCTTTCCCGCAGGCTTCCTGGCCGGCTCTCCACACCCCGACATTCCGCTCGACGCCGGCCTCGTGTCGGCCTGCATGGATGCGGTCGACCAATTGGCGGCCGACACCGGCGATGGCGGGCCCGGCCTTGCGATCGGCAGCCCGCGCCGCAGCGATGACGGCGTGTACGATTCGGTCGCTGTCCTCGACGCCGGGCGCATCCTGACCTGGCGCGACCGGGTCGACCTGCCGCTCGCCCGCGGTTTCGAGGCGCCGCCCGCCTACCGGGCCGGACCGATGCCCGGGCCGGTGGCGTTTCGCGGCCTGCGCCTCGGCATTCCCATCGGCGACGATCTTTGGGGCGATCTCGACGTCTGCGAGACCCTGGCCGAATCCGGCGCGGAGATGCTGCTGGCGCCCAGCGCCATGCCGTTCCGCCGCGACGGGATCGACCGGCGCCACCAAGCGGTGCTGCGGCAGGTGATCGAGACCGATCTGCCGCTGGTGTTCATCAATGGCGTCGGTGGGCAGGGCGACGGCGTCATGGATGGCGGCGGCTTCGCCTTCCAGGTCGACCGGACGCTGGCGTTGCAATGCCCGCAATTCGAGGCCGGGCTCTTCCTGTCCGACTGGCAGCGGACCGAGGCGGGCTGGCGCTGCGAGACCCGGGACGTGGTCGATCTGCCGGGGCCGGAGGAAGCCATCTGGCGCGCCTGCGTCAGCGCCATCCGCGCCCATGCCGAAGCGGAGGGCGCAGTGACGGTCACGCTCACACTGCACGGCGACGCCGACACGGCGATCGTCGCCGCCATGGCCGTGGACGCGATGGCTCCGTCGCGCGTGCAGGGCCTGCTGACGCCGGACGCGGTCAGCGACGCTGCCGCGACGGACGCGGTGAGGACTGCCGCTGCCGCGCTCGGGATTGCGTGCCATGCGGTGCCCTTCGCGCCTGTCCTCGCGGCAATCGCCGCCGGCGACGGCGTGTCTGACATCCCAGCATCGAGAGCGGCGCGCGCGCAGATACGCGGCGCGTTGCTCGTCGCCATGGCGGAGCGCACCGGCGCGGCTTTGCTCGGGGCGACAAGCCGGACGGCTTTGCGCCTCGGCAACGGCGAGGCCGATGGCGTTCTGGCCGCAGGATTGAACCCGATCGCCGATCTGTCCCGCATTGATCTCGCCGACCTTGCCCGGTGGCGGCGCGGCCATCGTCCTGCCGACTGTTTTGGCGCGGACCGGATGGCGATTCCCGAATGGCCGGTTGCCGCGCCGCTGGGAACGTCGACAGACGACACGGGCGCGCAGGATGCCGAGATGGTCGCGGAGCGGCTTGCCGCCTGCGACGGCGATGTCGATGCGGTCGTGGCGGCGGGATTCGACCGGGCAATGGTACAAGCGATCACCCAGAAGCTGATCCGGACTGTGCTGCGCCAACCGCCGAACACGCCCGGCCTCAGGCTGGATACGAGAGCCACCCGACTGCGCACCGGCCGCATCTGACGGCCGCTTCGCCGGCCGACACGCAAGGAGACGAGCCGATGGAGATACCACCGCCCGATACGCTCGCCACCGTCGGCGTTGCCGTCGGGGCGCTGTTCATGCTGCGGTATTTCCTCGTCATGCGCCGCATCTGGAAGGCGACGGGGCACCGCGCGAGCTTCCAGTTCGGCGACTATTTCCAGGTCCTGCGGGCCGGTGCCTTCGGCGCAGAGCTCGAGCCCGAACGCCGCTATGCCGCGCGCCAGCTCGTGCTCGGGGGCGTCTTCCTCATCGCCGGCCTGCTGCTCTTCGGCTGGTTGCTGGCGACGGGCATGCCCATTCGCGTCGCGGTCTGACCCTCGGGGAGATGCCCGACTGACGCTTTGCAATGTCGCGGCCGGGGCGCTCTGGCGCGCGCGGCCTCGCAAATGCTAAGGGAGGCGGTCTTTTCCGCCGCGCCGCCTTCGGGCCTGCCCGGCGATGCCGCCTACGGCCCGGAGTCCCATGCAGTTTCTGACCTTCATCGGCACGAATGCGCGCTGGCTCGGCGGCGGCTTCCTCCTGTGCTTCTTCTCGTCCTTTGGACAGACCTTCTTCGTGTCGCTGTCGAACGGTGACATCCGCCGCGACTACGACCTGACGAATGGCGAGTTCGGCATGATCTACATGCTGGCGACCCTTGCCAGCGCCGCGACGCTGCCGTTTCTCGGCTGGACCCTCGACCGCTATCCGGCCTGGCGGGTCGCGGCGGTCACCGTCGTCTGCCTCGCCATCGCGACGCTGGCCATGGCCGTGTCGAGCTCGGTGCCGCTGCTGATCCTCGCCATCTACCTTTTACGCCTGTTCGGCCAGGGCATGATGACCGAGATCTCCATGACCACGACCGGACGCTGGTTCGCCGCCAATCGCGGCCGGGCCATGGCGCTGGTCACCCTCGGCAATCACGCCGGTACCGGGTTCTTTCCGCTGATCTTCGTGCTCGCCGCCGGTGCCTTCGGCTGGCGCGGCACCTGGGTCGCGAGCGCTGCGATCCTCATCCTCGTCGCACTCCCGACCATCGTCGCGCTGGTCCATCGCGAGCGCGATCCCCAGTCCGAGCCGCCGGGAACGCCGATCCCGAATGTTGCCGACTGGACGATGGCCGAGGTCCTGCGCAGCCCGCGCTTCTACCTCGTGTCGATGAGCGTTCTGGCGCCGCCCTTCATCGGCACGACCCTGTTCTTCCATCAGGTCTACCTCACCGAACTGCGCGGCTGGTCGCTGGAGGTCTTCGCCGCGGGCTTCGCGGTGATGTCGGCGGTCACCGTCGTCTTCGCGCTGGTCTGCGGCTGGATGGTTGATCGCTACAGCGCCCTGAAGCTGCTGCCCTATTTCCTGATCCCGCTGGCGATCGCCTGTTTCATTGCGGCCAATTTCACCGCCGAGGCGGCGATCTTCGTCTTCATGATCTGCCTCGGCGTGTCGAACGGCTTCTCCTCGACGCTGCTCGGCGCCCTGTGGCCGGAGCTCTACGGCGTCAAGCATCTCGGTGCGATCCGCTCGTTGACCGTGGCTCTGATGGTGCTGGCCTCGGCGCTCGGGCCGGGCGTGACCGGCATCCTCATCGATCTGGGCGTGCCGTACCCGCTACAGATCGATGCGATGGGCCTCTATTGCCTCGTGATGACCATCGCCATGGCGCTGCTTGCCGGCCGGCTGGCGCCGAAAGCGAATCTGGGCAACGCGACTGCGCCGGGCGGGGTCCGCACCGTCGACCGCATCGACCCGCAGCCGCACGAGACCTGATCGGCCCGTCGCCACCGGTGCCGATTGCCACCCGGCGCGGCGTTCGCTAGGTCGAGGCCATGACCGTCACCGTCCGCTTCGCGCCGTCGCCCACCGGGCATCTGCATATCGGCAATCTGCGCACCGCGCTGTTCAACTGGCTGTTCGCCCAGCGGCAGGGCGGTCGCTTCGTGCTGCGCTTCGACGACACCGACAAGGAGCGCTCGCGCACCGAATTCGCCGACCAGATCGCCGTCGATCTCGCCTGGATCGGCGTGGCGCCCGATCGCGTCATCCGCCAGTCCGACCGCCTGGCGCTTTACGACGCCGCCGCCGAGCAGCTGAAGGCGGCAGGCCTGCTCTATCCCTGCTACGAGACGCCGGACGAACTCGACCGCAAGCGCAAGCGGCTGGCCGCGCGCAATTTGCCGCCGGTCTATGGCCGCGAGGCGTGGCGCCTGTCCGACGACGAGCGGCAGGCACTGGAGGCCGAGGGGCGCAAGCCGCATTGGCGGTTCCTGCTGCCGAACTTCGCCGACGATCCGCTGCAGCCCCAGCGCACCGAGATCCATTGGGACGATCTCGTACGCGGTCCCCAGACCGTCGATCTCGCCTCGCTGTCGGACCCGGTGCTGATACGCGGCGACGGCAGCTATCTCTACACCCTGCCGTCCATCGTCGACGACGGCGATGTCGGCGTGACCCATGTCATCCGGGGCGACGACCACGTCACCAATACCGGCGTCCAGATCGCCATCTTCCAGGCGCTGGGCCTGACGCCGCCGGTCTTCGGCCACCACAATCTGCTGACCACGATTTCGGGCGAGGGGCTGTCGAAGCGTTCCGGCGCGCTGTCGCTGGTCTCGCTGCGCGAAGCCGGCCTCGAACCCATGGCCGTCGCGTCCCTCGCGGTGCTGGTCGGCCTGCCGGGCGCCATCGACGCCATGCCGGATCTGGCGGCGCTGGCCGAGCGGATGCAGTTCGAGGGCAGCTCGCAATCGGCGTCGAAATTCGATCCGTCCGAGCTCGACCGACTCAACGCCGATCTCGTCCATGCCATGCCCTACGCCGATGTCGCGGACCGGCTCGCGGCGATGGGCGTACCGTCGGAAGACGGCGAGGCGTTCTGGCTGACGGTGCGGGCCAACTGCGCGCGTGTCGCCGATGCGGCGGAATGGGTCGAGGTGGCCTTCGGCGATCTCGACCGGACGCCGGAGCTCTCCGACGAGGACCGGCAGTTCGTGACGGCGGCGCGCGACAGCCTGCCGGAAGGCGCCTTCGGCCCCGAGACCTGGCGCGAATGGACCGGCGCCCTGAAGCAGGCGACCGGGCGCAAGGGCAAGGCCCTGTTCATGCCGCTGCGCCTGGCGCTGACCGGTCGCGACCACGGGCCGGAACTCGCCGCCCTTCTGCCGCTGATCGGCCGGCAGCGCACGCTGGCGCGCCTCGGTTAAGCGAGCGCCCGGCAGGGTCTCTGCCGGGCGCTCTCCTGATCAGTCGCTGAGCTGCACCGCCTGGGCGGTGGCGATGGCGGCCATGTTGACCACGCCGCGCGAGGTCACCGACGGCGTCATCACATGGGCCGGCGACGAGACGCCGAGCAGGATCGGCCCGACATGCAGGGCGCCGGTCATCTCCTTGACCACGTTGAGCGTGATGTTGGCGGCGTCGATATTCGGGAAGACCAGGAGGTTGGCTTCGCCCTTCAGCGTCGACTGCGGCATGGTGCGCTCGCGCATCGTCGTGTTCAGCGCCGAATCGCCATGCATCTCACCGTCGACCTCCAGCTCCGGTGCGCGCGCCTTCAGCATCTTCACGGCGTCGCGCATCTTGCGGGTCGCGCTGGTGTCGTCGGAGCCGAAATTGGAATGCGAGACGAGGGCGACCTTCGGCTCGATGCCGAAGCGGCGCATCTCGGCCGCCGCCAGAAGCGTCATCTCCACCAGATCCTCCGCCGACGGGTCGCGCTGGACATAGGTGTCGAGGAAGAACTTGGTGTCCTCCTGCGAGATCAGGAGGCTCATGGCGGCGAATTTGTGCACTTCGTTGCGCACGCCGACGACCTGGCTGATGTCGCGGACATGGTGCGGGAAGCGTCCTTCCAGCCCGCAGACCAGCGCGTCGGCCTCGCCCCGCGACACCGCGACGGCACCGATCACCGTGGTGTTGGTGCGCACGATCGTGCGGGCGGTGTCCGGGTTGACGCCCTTGCGGCCGACCTTCGAGAAATAATGGTCGACATAGTCCCGGTAGCGCGGATCGTCCTCGGGATTGATGACCTCGAAATCCTCGTTCGGCCGGATCCGCAGGCCGTAGCGCTCGAGCCGGGCGGCGATGACGCCGGGACGGCCGATCAGGATCGGGGCGCAGATCTTTTCTTCCAGAAGCACCTGCGCGGCCCGCAGCACCCGCTCGTCCTCGCCGTCGGAGAAGATCACCCGCTTGCCGGAATCCGTCGCGATGCGGAAGATCGGCTTCATGATCAGGCCGGAGCGGAAGACGAAGCGGTTCAGCCGGTCGAGATAGGCCGGCATGTCCTCGATCGGCCGCGCCGCGACGCCGTCGGCCTCGGCGGCCCTGGCGACGGCCGGGGCGATCTTCAGGATCAGCCGCGGGTCGAAGGGGGCAGGGATCAGATAGTCCGGCCCGAAGACCGGCGTGTCCGAGCCATAGGCCTTGGCCGCGACCTCGGAGACCTCCTCGCGGGCCAGCGCCGCGATGGCGTCGACGGCGGCGGTCTTCATGCCCTCGGTGATGCCGGTGGCACCGGAGTCCAGCGCGCCGCGGAAGATGTAGGGGAAGCACAGGACGTTGTTGACCTGGTTCGGGAAGTCCGAGCGCCCGGTGCAGATCATCGCGTCGGGCCGCACCTGCTTGGCCAGATCCGGCATGATCTCCGGCTTCGGATTGGCCAATGCCATGATCATCGGCTTGGCGGCCATCTTCTCCAGGAGCTCGGGCTTCAGGACGCCGCCGGCCGACAGGCCGAGAAAGACGTCGGCCCCGTCGATGACCTCGGCGAGGGTCCGCTTGTCGGTCTTCTTGGCATAGACCGCCATCCAGCGGTCCATCCGCTTCTCGCGGCCTTCATAGACCACGCCCTCGATGTCGGTGCAGGTGATGTTCTCGCGCTTGGCGCCGAGCTCGACGAGGAGGTTAAGGCAGGCGATCGCCGCCGCGCCCGCGCCGGAGGTGACGATCTTGGCGTTCTCCAGCGACTTGCCGGCCAGCATCAGGCCATTGCGGATCGCCGCCGCCACGATGATCGCGGTGCCGTGCTGGTCGTCGTGGAAGACCGGGATCGCCATGCGTTCGCGCAGCCGCGACTCGACCTCGAAACATTCCGGCGCCTTGATGTCCTCGAGGTTGATGCCGCCGAAGGTCGGCTCCATCGCCGCGACGACGTCGCAGATATGGTCGATCTCGTGGGCGTCGATCTCGATGTCGAAGACGTCGATGTCGGCGAATTTCTTGAACAGGACCGCCTTGCCTTCCATCACCGGCTTGGAGGCGAGGGGACCGATGTCGCCGAGACCGAGGACGGCGGTGCCGTTGGAGACCACGCCGACGAGATTGGCGCGGCTGGTATAGATCGCCGCCAGCGACGGATCGGCCTCGATGGCAAGGCACGGCGCGGCGACGCCCGGCGAATAGGCCAGCGCCAGATCGCGCTGATTGCCCAGGGTCTTGGTCGCCTGGATCGCCAGTTTTCCGGGCTTGGGATAGCGGTGATAGAAGAGGGCCTGTTCGTCGAGATCGCCCATGTTCGGCCGATCCTTGGCGGTTTCCTGTTCGGACATTCCTGCTCCTCCATCCCGGCGTCGCCGCGCGATGATGGCGGCGGCGACGTGTCGCGCTTCTTCTAACGTATCGATCCCGGCAGGCAACCGGACCACGCCGCTCGTCCACCGCCGGAAGCGAGCTGCCGGAGCGTCACACGACTGCAATCAGAATCGTGCATTTCCCAAGCAACGCAAAGGCTTTAACCGGGGCAAGGCACGGGATGGCGACCATGCACAAGCTGACGACGGCGCGGCATCTCCGGACATTGTTCCTGTCCGACGTGCATCTGGGCTCCAAGGCGGCCCAGGCCGAGATGCTGGTCGACTTCCTGCGTCTGCACGATGCCGAGACGATCTATCTCGTCGGCGACATCATCGACGGCTGGCGGCTGAAGCGCTCCTGGCACTGGCCGCAGGCCCATAACGACGTGGTGCAGAAGCTGCTGCGCAAGGCGCGCAAGGGCGCCCGCATCGTCTATGTGCCCGGCAATCACGACGAGTTCCTGCGCGATTTTCCCGGCCATCATTTCGGCGGCGTCGAGGTCAAGCGCACGGACATCCACACCACTGCCGACGGTCGCCGCTTCCTGGTGATGCATGGCGACGAATTCGACGTGGTGGTCCGCAACGCCCGGCTGCTCGCCTATCTCGGGGACTGGGCCTACGACATGGCGATCTCGATCAATGTCGTCTTCAACTATGTCCGCCGCCGGCTCGGCTTTCCCTACTGGTCGATCTCGCAATGGGCCAAGCTGAAGGTGAAGAACGCCGTCAACTTCATCGGCGCCTTCGAGACGGCGCTGGCCGACGAGGCGGCCCGGCACGGCTGCGACGGCGTCATCTGCGGCCATATCCACCATGCCCAGATGACCCGCCACGGCGCGGTCGAATATGTGAATACCGGCGACTGGGTCGAAAGCTGCACCGCCGTGGCCGAGCGCCATGATGGCTCCTTCGAGCTCATCCACTGGGCGCATCTGGCCGGCGAGCGCTCCACGGCGCCCGAGACGGCCTTCGAGCGCGAGGCCGCCGAGCCGGATGCGGCCCGCGTCGAGGCGGCCTGACATGACCCGCATCCTGATCGCCACCGACGCCTGGGAGCCGCAGGTCAACGGCGTCGTGCGCACCCTGTCGAGTCTCGCCCAGGAGCTTCGCGGCCGGGGAAGGGGCGTGCGCATCGTCGGCCCCGCCGACTTTCGCACCGTCGCCTGTCCGACCTATCCGGAAATCCGGCTGGCACTGGCATCGGCCGATGCGCTCGGCCGCATCATCCGCGACTATCAGCCGGACGTCATTCACATCGCCACGGAAGGCCCGATCGGCTATGCGGCGCGCCGGGCGGCGCTGCGGGCCGGCCGTCCCTTCACCACGAGCTTCCACACGCGGTTTCCCGAATATCTCAGCAAGCGGGCGCCGATCCCGGAGAACCTGACCTACGCGCTGCTGCGGCGTTTCCATGCGCCTGCCACCGCTTGCCTGGTGCCGACCGAATCGATGCGCCAGACGCTGGCAGGGCTCGGCTTCGCCAATCTGGTGACCTGGACCCGCGGCGTCGACCGCAGCCTGTTCCGGCCGCAGCCGAAGGTCGATCTCGGACTGCCGGGACCGATCTTCCTCACCGCCTCGCGGGTCGCGCCGGAAAAGAACATCGAGGCGTTTCTCGACCTCGACCTGCCGGGCTCCAAGGTGGTCGTTGGCGACGGGCCGATGCTGCCCGAACTGCGCCGGCGCTACCCGGACGTGCATTTCGCCGGCAGCCAGACCGGGGAGGCACTGAGCCGCTATTACGCCGCTGCCGACGTCTTCGTGTTTCCTTCGCTCACCGACACGTTCGGCATCGTGCTCATCGAGGCACTGGCCTGCGGCGTACCGGTGGCGGCCTATCCGGAGCCCGGACCGCTGGATGTCGTCGGGGATACGGAGGCCGGCTGCATCTCCTCAGATCTGCGCGAGGCGTGCCTTGCCGCGCTGACGCTGGAGCGGGCCGACGCGCTGGAGCGCTCGCTGGCCTATAGCTGGGAAGCCTGCGCCGACATCTTCCTGTCGGCGACCGAGGCTCTGCAGGTGCAGCCTGAGCTTCAGCTCGCCGGCTGACCGCTTCGGCGCCAGCGCCGAATGCGCAGCATCACCCCGGCAGAGACAAATCGGCTAGCCCCAGAGCTTCGCACTCGGCGGCGAGACGGTGGCATCCGTATAGACGAGGCCGCCGCTGCGGTCCTTGGCCAGGAGCAGGGGGCCGTCGAGATCGACGAACTCGGCTACCTGTGCAAGTAGCACCGCCGGCGCCATCGCCAGCGAGGTGCCGACCATGCAGCCGATCATCACGCCGAACCCCATCTCGTGGGCGCGCTCAACCAGCCGCAGGCCCTCGGTCAGGCCGCCGGACTTGTCGAGCTTGACGTTCACGAAGTCGTAGCGCCCGACCAGCTTGTCCAGATCATCCGCCGTGTGCACCGATTCATCGGCGCAGATCGGCACCGGATGCGGAATGTCGGCGAGGATGGCGTCGTCACCGGCCGGCAGGGGCTGCTCGACGAGGACGGCGTTGGCGGCGGCCGCCGCCAGCATGTGCTCGCGGATATTGTCGGCGCTCCAGCCCTCATTGGCGTCGAGGATCAGCTTCGAGTGGCGCGAGGCGGCATGAACGGCCCGGATGCGGCCGATATCGTTGTCCGTGCCGACCTTCACCTTCAACAGCGAGCGGTTGGCGACGCGGGCGGCGGCGCCCATGCTGTCGGCATCGCCGAGCCCGATCGTATAGGCGGTTTCCACCGGGCCCGGGGCGCTGCCGCAGATGATCGACGCGGCTCTCCGGCTGTTCGACTTGGCTTCCAGGTCCCACAGGGCGCAGTCGACCGCGTTGCGGGCGGCGCCCGCCGGGAGCAGCTCGCCGATCCGTTCGCGCGACGCGCCGGCCTCGATCGCCGCGCGCACCTCCTCGATCTGTTCGCGGACACTGTCGATGCTCTCACCATAGCGCGCATAGGGCACGCATTCGCCGCGTCCCTCGCCGAACTCGTCGCCGATCTGAGTCGTCACGACCACCGCCTCGGTCTTGGCGCCGCGGGCAATTCGGAACTCCTGCGCCAGCGGGAAATGTTCGACTGTGACTGAAAGACGACGCGGCATGGTGAAAACATCCTCAACGGCCGCCGCTGCGGCGGTCATTCCATGACAAGACGTGACTGGACGCCTAAAGGTGGTGCCAGATAGGCCCCGGCTCTGCGTCGCCGCGAATCGGCACCGCGTCAAGTGTGGTGCCCGCCTGTGGCGCTGACATGGTCCTCGAGCAGGTTCTTCCAAGGGAGTGATGTCGCATATCGATGCTTGATGGCTCCGTAGCCCCATCCTCCGGTCCGGCCGGAGGTCGCCGTTCCACGGTGGCGCCTGCTCTCGAAGGCGAGAAGCGTGACGGCGGGCTCGTGCTGCGGGCGTCGGGCGACTGGCTGGCGCGCACCGTCGGCTCGGTCGAGGACACCGTTGCCGAAGCCGGCGCGGCCGATCTCGGCCGGCAGATCGTCGTCGATTGCGGCGACGTCGCGCGGATCGATACGGCCGGCGCGCTGCTCCTGGAAAAGCTCGTCCGCGACCTCGAGGCGAACGGCCGGGACGTCCGGCTGGAGGCGGTCAGCGATCGCGACCAGCCGCTCTTCGACGTCGTGCGCAAGGCGCTCGACCGGGAACGGCCGCAGCCGGAGAAGCGAAAGACCAACCGCATCGTCGACCTCGTCGCGGCCACAGGCCGTGGATCGGTTGCGGTGAAGGACGAGATGGTCGTCGCCCTGAACATCATCGGCGGCGCGATGGTCGGCGGCGTGCAGCGCCTGACCGGCAAGACCCAGATCCGCCCTGCCGCGATCTTCGCGCAGGTCGAGCAGATGGGTCTGCGCGCGGTGCCGATCATCTTCCTGATGAGCTTCCTCATCGGCGCCATCATCGCCCAGCAGGGCGCCTTCCAGCTGCGCCGCTTCGGCGGCGAGCTCTACGCCGTCAATCTCGCCGCGATCCTCATCCTGCGCGAGATCGGCGTGCTTTTGACCGCGATCATGATCGCCGGCCGCTCCGGCAGCGCCATCACCGCCGAGATCGGTTCGATGAAGATGCGCGAGGAGATCGACGCGCTGCACGTTATCGGCCTCAACCCGATCGGCGTCCTGGTGTTTCCGCGCCTCGTGGCGCTGGTCATCGTGCTGCCGCTTCTGGCTTTCATTGCCAATCTGGCGGGCCTTCTCGGCGCGATGCTGACGCTGAACATGTATTCGGGGATCAGCTTCGCCAGCTTCGGCCAGGGCGTGCAATACTCGGTCGACATGTTCACCGTGTTCTCCGGCGTCATCAAGGCGCCCTTCATGGCGGTGATGATCGGCCTGATCGCCTCGGCCGAGGGCATGAAGGTCGGCGGCAGCGCCGAAAGCCTCGGCCTGCGCGTCACCGCATCCGTCGTCAAATCCATTTTCCTCGTCATCCTGATGGATGGCCTGTTCGCGATTTTCTATGCATCCATTGGACTCTGATAGGCCTTCGCCCAACGGACGCGCCACGCCGGACGATGACGACGTCATCATCCGCGCCACCGGCGTGACCGTGAGTTTCGGCGAGAAGACCATTCTCGACAATCTCGACCTCGACGTGCGACGCGGCGAGATCCTCGGCTTCGTCGGGCCGTCGGGCGCCGGCAAGTCGGTCCTGCTGCGCACCATCCTCGGGCTGAACCCCAAGCAGGCCGGCACGATCGAGATCCTCGGCACGGACTACGAGCGGGCCGACGACGCCGAGCGACTGGCCGTGGAGCGTCGCTGGGGCGTCTTGTTCCAGCACGGTGCGCTGTTCTCGTCGCTGACCGTGCTGGAGAACATCCAGGTCCCGATGCGCGAATATCTCGACCTGTCGCCCGGCCTGATGGAAGAGCTGGCGCGGCTGAAGATCGACCTCGTCGGCCTTGCGCCGGACGCGGCCGACAAGTTCCCGTCCGAGCTGTCGGGCGGCATGATCAAGCGTGCGGCGCTGGCCCGGGCGCTGGCGCTCGACCCCGACATCGTCTTTCTCGACGAGCCGACCTCCGGTCTCGATCCGATCGGCGCCGCCGATTTCGACCAGCTGATCATGACCCTGCGCGATACGCTGGGCCTCACCGTCTACATGGTGACCCACGACCTCGACAGCCTGTTCCAGGCCTGCGACCGGATCGCCGTCCTCGGCGAACGCAAGGTGCTGGTCGAAGGGCCGCTGTCGATGATGCTGGAATTCGACCATCCCTGGGTGCATTCGTATTTCCGTGGCAAGCGCGCCCGCACGATCGTCCAGCCGACCCAAACCGCCAATGCCCCCGTGGGAGCCGCCTGATGGAAACCAAAGCCAATTACGTCCGGGTGGGGCTGTTCACGATGCTGGTCATCGCCCTGTCCTTCGGCTTCGTCTACTGGGCGATCTTCGCCACCAGCGGCAGCGAACGCGTGCGGCTTTTGGTGCGCATCGAGGGCTCGGTCACCGGCCTGCAGCAGGGCAGCCAGGTGCTGTTCAACGGCCTGCCGGTCGGCTCGGTGAAGGCGCTGCGGCTGGATTCCAACAATCCCGAAGTCGTCATCGCGACCACCGAGGTCGATCCCGACCTGCCGATCAAGGCATCGACCCAGGCCAATATCGGCTTCCAGGGCCTCACCGGCGCCGCCTTCGTCGAGCTGAAGGGCGGCCAGGCCGACGAGGCCGACATCATCGGCGAAGCCGCGGAGCAGGGGACCGTCCCCGTCATCAAGGCCAATCCGTCCGACGTCACCGACATCCTGGCGACGGCGCGCGACATCGCCGACCGCGCCAACAGCATTCTCGGCCAGTTCGAGAGCCTCGTGGGCACCGTCGGACCGTCGGTCGAGACGACCGTCGAGAACGTCGCCCAGACCTCTCGCAACATCGAGACCTTCACGGCGAGCCTTGCCGAGAATTCCGACGACATCGACAATTTCCTCACCAGCCTCAGCCAGTTGTCGAGTTCGGCGAACACGGTGGCTGAAGAGCTGCCGGGCGCCATCCAGCAAGCCAAGAACATTCTCGACGCGGTCGACCCGGCGTCGGTCACCACGGTGGTCGACAATGTCGCCGCCGTCTCCGACACGCTGCGCGCCCAGTCGGACAATCTCGACAGCATCTTCGCCTCGGTGCAGACGGCTGCCGACAGCGTCGGCGAGGTCGGCGACGTGATCCGCCGCAACACCACCGGCATCGACAGCTTCGTCAGCAATCTCGGTCCGCTGGCCGAGAAGGCAACGGCGGTGGCCGACCGGCTCGACACGACGCTGCAATCGGCCAACACGGTCGTCGCGGCGATCGACCCGGCGCAGGTGTCCAAGACCATCGAGGGCATTTCCTCGGCGGCCGAGAACGTCTCCTCGCTGGCCGAGACCATCGGCGCCCAGAAGGAAGCGATCAATTCGGCGATCGCCGGCGCGTCGAACGCCGCGCAGAACGTCAACCGGATCACCACCACCATCGTCGAGCGCAGCGAAGACGTGGACAAGCTGCTGGCGAGCCTCGGCCCGATCACCGACAACATCACCCAGGCGAGCACCGGCTTCAACGAGGCCGTCGCCTCGGCGAATGCGCTCATCGGTTCGGTCGATTCCGCCACGGTCAATCAGGCCATCGGCGACGTCCAGCGGGTGACAGGCGCCGTCAGCGGCAAGACCGAGCAGATCCAGTCGATCATCGACGGCGTCGACCGCACGGTGCAGACGCTGGACACGACGCTGACCGGCTTCACCGAGACGCGGACCCAGTTCGACACGCTGCTCGCCTCGATCGATCCGGGCAAGGTCAACACGGCGGTCGAGAACGTCTCCGCCGCCACCGGCAATGTCGCCGCCGCGGCCGATTCCATCGCCAAGGTTGCCAATGATGTCGGCGCCCGGCGCGAGGACATCGACGCGATCATCACCAACGCCAAGACGACCAGCGAGCAGCTCTCGGCCGCCTCGGGTCGCATCGACAGCGTCGTGAAGTCGGTCAACCGGGTGCTCGCGGGCGCCGGCGACGGCACCAGCCTGGGCGTCGATCTGGCCCGGGCACTGCGCTCGGTGCGCGGGGCGGCGGATTCGATCCAGACCCAGGTGACGCCGATCTCGGCCAATCTCCAGCGCTTCTCCGGCGAGGGCCTGCGCGAGGTGCGGGGGCTGATCAGCAACGTCAATCGCACGGTCGATCGCATCGACAGTGCCGTCGAGGACTTCACGACCAATCCGAGCCGGCTGATCTACGGCGGCGAGGATGTGAAGCAGTATGACGGCCGCACCCGCCGCTAGCGGCTGTGGGTAAACGAAAGCTTTCGTTGACAGGCCGGGTTGCGGATGCAAGCAACCGGGGCTGTCGGCGACCGGGTCAAGGTGTACCAATTTTATGCGCGCAGCACTGAAATCGAGCTTTGTCGCGCTTCTGGCGCTCGGACTTTCGGCCTGCGCGTCGACCCCGCCGGACACCTACGAGATCTCGCCGCCGCCATTCAGCGAGGTGCGCGAGGGCAAGTCCCGGCGCCAGCTCCTCATTCCGGAGCCGACCGCGCTCGAGACGATCGACAGCAAGCGGATCATCGTCAAGCCGTCGCCCAATTCGATCCAGTTCCTCGGCGACAGCCAGTGGAGCGACCGCCTGCCGCGGCTCGTCCAGCTGCGCCTGCTGCAGGCCTTCGAGAACACCGGTTCGATCGGCGCCATCGGCGTGCCGGGGCAGGGGCTGGCGATCGACTACCAGCTGGTGATGGAGATCCGCCGCTTCGAGGTGGACGTCACCGGGGCGCCGACCGCCGAGGTGCAGATCTCGGTGAAGGTGCTGAACGACCGCAACGGCACCGTCGTGCGCACCCGCATCTTCAATGCCCAGGCCCCCGTCAACGGCGCCGGCAACCCGGCCTTCGTCGCGGCGCTGGACAAGGCGTTCGAACAGGTCTCGGCCGAGATCGTCACCTGGACGATCCAGCTCGTCTAGCTCGAAAAGCACCGGCCGCGCGTTAGCCGCGCCAGCGGCCGCATTTCACAGCCCGAATGCAAAAGGCCTCCGCCGCGGATCGCGACGGAGGCCTTTCGGTGTCAGTGCATGGGCGGTCAGGCGGCGATGACGGTCTGCTTCTGCTCGCCCAGACCCTCGATGCCGAGCGTCATGACGTCCCCGACCTTCAGATACTGCGGCGGCTTCATGCCCATGGCGACACCCGGAGGCGTGCCGGTGGAGATGACGTCGCCCGGCATCAGCGTCATGAACTGCGATAGGTACGACACCACATGCGGCACGTTGAAGATCAGCGTGTTGGTGTTGCCCGTCTGGCGGCGCTCGCCATTGACGTCGAGCCACATGGAGAGGTTGTGCGGGTCGGCGACCGCGTCGCGCGTCACCAGCCAGGGGCCGAGCGGGCCGAAGGTGTCGTGGCTCTTGCCCTTGGTCCACTGACCCTGGCGCTTGGTCTGGAAGTCGCGCTCGGAGACGTCGTTCATCACCGCGAAGCCGGCGACATGGTTCATCGCGTCGGCTTCCGAGACGTATTTCGCCTTGGTGCCGATGATGACGGCCAGCTCGACCTCCCAGTCTAGGGCCTCGGAGTTGCGCGGCATCTCGACGTCGTCATTCGGGCCGCACAGCGCGTTGAGCGCCTTGGCGAAGACGATCGGCTCCGTTGGCGGCTCGGCGCCGGTCTCGGCGGCATGGTCGGAATAGTTCAGTCCGATGCACAGGATCTTGCTGGTCTGTCCGACGCAGGGGCCGAAGCGCGGCGAACCGTCGACCGCCGGCAGTGAGGCCGGATCGAGCGCGGCGAGCCTGGCGATGCCGGCGTCGGACAGGATATCGCCGGAGATGTCGGCGACCTGGCCGGAGAGATCGCGCAGCTGGCCGTCGGCGTCGATCATGCCGGGTTTTTCCTGGCCCGCAGGGCCGTAGCGAACGAGTTTCATGGCGTCCTTTCGCATTGTGTCGATGGGTTGGGGAGGGATCAGTAGACGGCGCGGCCGCCGGAAATGTCGAACACCGCACCGGTGGTGAAGGAACAGTCTTCCGAAGCAAGCCAGGCGATCATCGCGGCGACCTCGGCTGGCTCGAGAAAGCGCTGCAGCGGGATCTTCGACAGCATGAAGTCGATATGCTCCTGACTCATCTGGTCGAAGATCGAGGTGCGCGCGGCGGCCGGGGTGATGCAGTTGACGAGGACGCCGGTGCCGGCGAGCTCCTTGCCGAGTGACTTGGTCAGCCCGATCAGGCCGGCCTTGGACGCGGAATAATGCGAGGCGTTGGGATTGCCTTCCTTGCCGGCGATGGAGGCGACGTTGATGATCCGGCCGTAGCCGGCGTCCATCATCAGCGGCACGATCGCCCGGCTGGTGATGTACGGCGCGATCAGGTTGACCTCGATGGTCTTGCGCCAGACGTCCGGCGCCAGGTCCCAGGTCTTGCCGTTGCCGCCGGTGATCCCGGCATTGTTGACCAGGATGTCGATCTTGCCGGCGGCGTCCATCGCCTGCCGCGTGGCAGCGGCGACGGCCGCCTCGTCGGTCAGTTCGACGGCCGTGCCGCTGGCGCGCGCGCCCAGATCCGCGACCGCCTTGTCGACCGCCGCGCCGTCGATGTCCCAGAGGACGACGGATCCACCGCTCTCGATGATGCGCTCGGCCGTGGCATAGCCGATGCCGCGCGCCCCGCCGGTGATGACAGCGATGCGGCCTTCGAGATCGATTTTGTTCATGACATCCCCCCAGAAGTCGCGCCGATGGCCGTTCGCACCGTCCCGCCGAGCCGGTCCCCGCGGCTTCGCCGCCATCGCGTTCCCGCCGGGATGCCATATCCACCCGGCGGTTGCAATGTATACGTTGATCCGCCGACGGGATCGCTCGATCGGGATGCGATCGCGGCGTCGCGCGTCCAGCGGCAGCGTCGGCGGGCACGTATCAACGTCCTTCAGGGTAAGGTACGACTATAGACCATAGTCGAAGCAATTTGCGGTTGCCTCCGGACGGTACTTCACGCAATCATCCGACCATTGCAGAGAGGGGAGGCTCGGCAAGGTGCTTCAGGCGAATGCGCGGACGATGCATGGAGAGCGGGCCAGCCGCACCATGAGCCTAGCGGCCACGTTCGGCCGCCGGATCGCGTCCGGCCGCCTGGCCTGCGGCGAGGCACTGCCGACCGAAAAGGAGTTGCAGACGCAATACGGAGTCTCGCGGACCGTGGTGCGCGAGGCCGTCCGCCATCTGGTCGCCAAGGGGCTGGTCAGCGTCGGTCCGAAGGTCGGCACGCGGGTGCGCGAGCGGATCGAGTGGAACATGCTCGACCCGGACGTGATGGGCTGGCACCTGACCGCCGCGATCCGGCGCCCCTTCATCGAGTCGCTCTACGAGATGCGGCTGATCAACGAGCCCCAGGCGGCGCGGCTCGCCTGCGACCGGATCTCGCCGGAGCAGGCGGCGCGGCTCCAGGCGGCAATGGCCGGCATGCGCGAGAACCCGCGCGGCTCGCCGGAGCTGATCGCCGCCGATCTCGCCTTTCACCGGGTCATCCTCGAGGCGACCGGAAACCCCATGCTGGTGTCGCTCGGCGCGATGATCGAGCGCAGCCTGTCGATCTCCTTCTCCCTGTCCTGGCGGCAGAACCCGCAGGAGGAGACGCTACGCCAGCATGGCCGGGTGATGGACGCCATCCTCGCCGGCGACCGGGAAGCGGCGGAACTGTTCATGCGAAGGCTCATCGAGAGTGCCTTCAACGACGTCATCCTCGCCCTCTACGCCGATGACGGCAGCCGGGGCGACGATGCGGGCGAGGCCGGCGATACCGATGCCGGCAACCGCGAACGGGATCACGGCGCAAGGTCCGCGCCGTGACGGGAGCATTGCAGAGGGCGCGTCATGCGCCGAACCAAGGTCCAGGGAGGACAATCATGAACGTGACGAAGACACTGATCGCGGGGCTTGCCGCGACGGTCATGGCGCTGTCGGTGCCGCTCGGTGCGAGCGCGCAGGACAAGGGCACCGTGGGCATCTCCATGCCGACGAAATCCTCGGCCCGCTGGATCGCCGACGGCGACAACATGGTCAAGCAGTTCGAGGCGGCCGGCTACGCCACCGACCTGCAATATGCCGAGGACGACATTCCCAACCAGCTCGCCCAGATCGAGAACATGGTGACCAAGGGCGTCGACGCGCTGGTCATCGCGTCGATCGACGGCACGACGCTCTCCAACGTTCTGGCCAATGCCGCGGCGATGGACATTCCGGTGATCGCCTATGACCGCCTGATCCGCGACAGCGAGAATGTCGACTATTACGCCACCTTCGACAATTATCAGGTCGGCGTGCAGCAGGCCGAGTCCCTCGTCGCCGGGCTGGAGCAGCGCTTCCCCGACGCCGAGGCCTGGAACGTCGAGCTGTTCGGCGGCTCGCCGGACGACAACAACGCCTACTTCTTCTACGACGGCGGCATGAGCGTGCTGCAGCCGCTGATCGACGAGGGCAAGGTCAAGATCGTCTCCGGCCAGATGGGCATGGACACGGTCGGCACCCTGCGCTGGGACGGCGCGGTGGCGCAGGCCCGCATGGATAACCTCCTGTCGGCCAATTACACCGACCAGCAGCTGCATGGCGTGCTGTCGCCCTATGACGGCCTGTCCATCGGCATCATCTCTTCGCTGAAGGGCGTCGGCTACGGCTCGGGCGACCAGAAGATGCCGATCGTCTCCGGTCAGGACGCCGAGGTCCCCTCGGTCAAGGCGATCCTGCGCGGCGAGCAGTATTCCACGATCTTCAAGGACACCCGCGAGCTCGCCAAGGTGACCGTGAACATGGTCGATGCCGTGCTGCAGGGCAACGAGCCCGAGGTCAACGACACCAAGACCTACGACAACGGCGTCAAGGTGGTGCCGTCCTACCTGCTCAAGCCGGTGCTGGTCACCGAGGAGAACTGGGAAGAGGTTCTGGTCGGCGGCGGTTACTACACCAAAGACCAGATCAAGTAGGGCGATCAGGCGGGCGCCTGCCGGCGTCCGCCCTCGCCATGCCGTGGCCGTTCACCAGAGCGGCCGCGGTTTCCTGACGGACGGCCGAAGCGCCGTGACCCATCCATTCGGATCGAGGCGCCGCCCGCGGCTGCCGATCTGCCGGAAGAGCCGCCATGACGACCATCCTGGAAATGCGCAACATCACCAAGACCTTCCCGGGTGTGAAGGCGCTGGACGATGTCAGCCTGAGCGTCGAGGCCGGGGAGATCCACGCCCTTGTCGGCGAGAACGGGGCCGGCAAGTCGACGCTGATGAAGGTGCTGTCCGGGGTCTATCCGCACGGCTCCTATGACGGCGCCATCACCTATCAGGGCGAGGAGTGCCGCTTCTCCGGCATTTCCGATTCCGAACGCCTCGGCATCATCATCATCCACCAGGAGCTGGCGCTGGTGCCGCTCCTGTCGATCGCCGAGAACATCTTCCTCGGCAACGAGCGGGCGACGAACGGCATCATCGACTGGAACGAGACCTTCTCCCGAACCCGCGAACTGCTCGCCAAGGTCGGTCTGAAGGAATCGCCGACGACGCTGGTCACCGATATCGGCCTCGGCAAGCAGCAGCTGGTGGAGATCGCCAAGGCGCTGTCCAAGGAGGTCAAGCTCCTGATCCTCGACGAGCCGACCTCCAGCCTCAACGAGACCGACTCCGAAGCGCTCCTGAAGCTGCTCCTGGAGTTCAAGGCGCGCGGCATTTCCTCGATCCTGATCTCCCACAAGCTCAACGAGATCGCCAAGGTCGCCGACACCATCACGGTGCTGCGCGACGGCAGCGCCGTCTCGACGCTCGACTGCGGTACCGGCACGATCAGCGAGAACGACATCATCCGCGACATGGTCGGCCGCAGCCTGACCGACCGCTTCCCGCCGCGCGAGCCGAAGATCGGCGAGACGGTGCTGGAAGTGTCGAACTGGACGGCGCATCACCCGATCCATTCGGACCGCAAGGTGGTCGACGACGTCAGCCTGCATGTGAAGCGCGGCGAGGTGGTCGGCATTGCCGGCCTGATGGGGGCCGGGCGCACCGAGCTCGCCATGAGCCTGTTCGGCCGCGCCTATGGCGTCAACATTTCTGGCGAGGTGAAGATCGACGGCCGCAAGGTCGACGTCTCGACCATCTCGCGGGCGATCGACAACGGCCTTTGCTACGTCACCGAGGATCGCAAGACCTACGGTCTCGTCCTCGAAGAGACGATCCGGCGCAACATTCCGCTAGCCAATCTGCCGGGCGTCGCCAACGGCATCGTGCTCGATTCCGAGAAGGAGACGGCCGTCGCGCGCGACTATCGCGACCGGGTCCGCATCAAGAGCTCGAGCATCGGCCAGGAGGTGATCAACCTGTCCGGCGGCAACCAGCAGAAGGTGGTGCTGTCGAAATGGCTGTTCGCCGGCCCCGAGGTGCTGATCCTCGACGAGCCGACGCGCGGCATCGATGTCGGCGCCAAATATGAAATCTACGCGATCATCGCGCAGCTCGCCGCCAGCGGGAAGGCGATCATCGTGATCTCGTCGGAAATGCCCGAGCTGCTCGGCATCACCGACCGCGTCTACGTCATGAACGAAGGCCGCTTCGTCGGCGAACTCCCCACGTCAGAAGCCACGCAGGAGAAGATCATGGCGATGATCATCCGCGCCGGGCACCGAAACCGAGGAAACAGCGATGTCTGATCAGGCGACGCAACAGATCGATCTGGAAAAGGACCGGGCCGCACCCGGCGCGTCCTGGGGCTTCGTGCGGCGGCATATGCGCGAATACGGCATTCTCGTCGCGCTCGTCGTCATCATGGCCTTCTTCCAGATCATGACCGACGGCATTCTCCTGAAGCCGATCAACCTGACCAACCTCGTCCTGCAGAACAGCTACATCATCATCATGGCGCTGGGCATGCTGTTGGTGATCGTCTCGGGCAACATCGACCTGTCGGTGGGTTCGGTTCTGGGCTTCGTCGGCGCGCTCGCCGCCGTGATGATCGTCAACTGGGACATGAACTATGTCCTGGCCGGTGTCATCTGCCTGTTCGTCGGCGCGGTGATCGGCGCCATGCAGGGCTACTGGATCGCCTATTGGCGCATTCCCTCCTTCATCGTCACCCTGGCCGGCATGCTGGTCTTCAAGGGCCTGACGCTCTGGCTCCTGGCCGGCCAGTCGGTCGGGCCGTTCCCGCGCGGCTTCCAGCTGATCTCCTCGGGCTTCCTGCCGGACCTCTTCGGCGGCGAGGACATCAACCTGTTGTCGCTGGCCCTCGGCGTGGCGCTGGCCGGGCTGATCCTGTTCCTGGCGGTGCGCGCACGCATGCGCAGCCAGGCCCATGGCGGCGAGGACGAGCCCTTCGCCTTTTTCACGGCGCGGATCGTCATCGTCGTCGGCGCGATCCTCTATCTGGCCTGGATGCTCGCGACCTTCCGGGGCTTTCCGAACGTTCTCATCGTCATGGCGCTGCTGATCGCGCTCTATTCCTTCGTCACCTCGCGCACGACCGTCGGCCGGCGCATCTATGCCCTGGGCGGCAACGAGAAGGCGGCCAAGCTCTCCGGCATCAAGACCGAGCGGCTGACCTTCCTGACCTTCGCCAATATGGGCATGCTGGCGGCGCTGGCCGGCCTCGTCTTCGCCGCGCGCCTCAACACCGCGACGCCCAAGGCCGGCCTCGGCTTCGAACTCGACGTCATCGCCGCGGTCTTCATCGGCGGCGCCTCCATGTCCGGCGGCGTCGGCACCATCGTCGGCGCGGTGATCGGCGCCTTCATCATGGGCGTGATGAACAACGGCATGTCGATCCTGGGCATCGGCATCGACTACCAGCAGGTCATCAAGGGCCTCGTCCTGCTGCTCGCCGTCATCTTCGACGTCTACAACAAGAACAAGGGGTGACCCGGGTGCGCCGCCAACCAGAACCGCCTGCGGCCGGGCCTGACGACCGTCGGCTTACGGGGAGCCTTTCCCGATGACCGCGCCGATCCGGCTCGGCCTTGTCGGCGTCGGCAAGATCGCCCGCGACCAGCACATTCCCTCGATCGGCCGCAACCCGGCCTTCGAACTCGTCGCAACGGCAAGCCGCAGCGCATCTGTCGACGGGGTGGCGCGCTTTGCGACGCCCGCCGAGATGCTCGACGCCATGCCGCAGATCGATGCGGTCGCCCTCTGCGTGCCGCCCCAGGTGCGTCATGCCATGGCGGCCGATGCGCTGCGCCGGGGCAAGCACGTGCTGCTGGAAAAGCCGCCCGGCGCCACCCTGTCAGAGGTCGCGCATCTGGCCGATCTGGCGGAGACGCAAGGCGTCAGCCTGTTCGCCACCTGGCATTCGCGCTTTGCCCCCGGCGTCGCGCCGGCGCGCAAATGGCTTGCCGGACGGCAGGTGCGATCGGTGCGGGTGGAATGGAAGGAAGATGTCCGCCACTGGCATCCGGGCCAGGACTGGATCTGGGAGCCGGGCGGGCTCGGCGTCTTCGATCCGGGCATCAATGCCCTGTCGATCGTCACCGACATCCTGCCGGAGCCGGTCTTCCTGACCGGCGGCGAACTGTCCTTCCCCGAGAACCGCGCCGCGCCCATCGCCGCCTCGCTGCGCTTTGCCGGCGCGTCCGGTGCGGCGATGAATGCCGAATTCGACTGGCGCCAGACCGGTCCGCAGACCTGGGACATCCATGTCGGCACCGATGCCGGCGATCTTCTCCTGTCGTCGGGCGGCGCGCGCCTGTGGATCGACGGGGAATCGGTGGTCGATCAGGCCGAAGCCGAATATGACGGCATCTATGCACGCTTCGCCGAACTGGTGGCGAGCGGCGGGTCCGACGTGGATCTCGCGCCGCTCCGCCATGTCGCCGACGCGTTCATGCTGGGCCGTCATCTGACGGTCGAGCCGTTCCACGACCAACCGAACCGGGAGACTGCATGAACGCCTATTGCGCGGCCGTCGACTGGGGCACCACCAGCTTCCGTCTCTGGCTGCTGGACGCCGCCGGCGAGATCCTTGCCGAACGCCGCAGCGGCGAGGGCATGCTCGCCGCCGGGCCGGACGGCTTTGCCGCCATCCTTGACGCGCATCTGTCGGCCGTCGGCGCAGCCGCCGATCTGCCGGTCATCGCCTGCGGCATGGTCGGTGCGCGCCAGGGCTGGGTCGAGGCGCCCTATGTCGAGACCCCGGCGACCGCCGCTTCCATCGCCGCCAGCGCCTGCCGCGTGCCGGGCCTCGAGCGTTCGGTGCACATTCTGCCCGGCGTCGCACAGCGCAATGCGTCGACGCCGGATGTCATGCGCGGCGAGGAAACCCAGATCCTCGGCCTGCCCGAGCGGGCCGGCGGCGAGGGCGGCCGCGATCTCGTCTGCATGCCGGGCACCCATTCCAAATGGGTCGCGCTGGAGGCGGGCCGCATTGCCGGCTTTGCCACCTTCATCACCGGTGACCTCTTCGCTGCGGTGGCGAAGCACACGATCTTGCGCCATTCGGTGGCCGATCCCGCCGCGCCCTTCGATCGGGCCGGTTTTGCCGACGGCTTCCGCGCCGGGCTGGAATCGCCCGCCGAAGCCACCAACCGCATGTTCGCGATCCGCGCCGGGGGGCTCCTCGATGTCGGTGCGGGCGGCGACGGCGGATCGCAACTCTCCGGCCTCGTTCTCGGCCTCGAATTCGCCGGCGCCCGCAGCCGCTTCGGCGCGACGCCGGCGGTCACGCTGGTGGCCTCCGGGCAGCTCCTCGACATCTATACGGTGGCATGCGAACTGGCGGGCATCGAAGCCGTGGCCGCCGATGCGGACGCGGCGGTGCGCCGCGGCCTCTTCGCCGCCGCCAGGGAGATTCTCGCATGACCGACCTTCGCTCCGCTCTATGGCCGACGCTGAAGCGCGACCTCGTCGCGATCCTGCGTGGCCTGACGCCGGACGATTGCGAGCCGGTCGTCGGAGCGCTGCTGGAGGCCGGCTTCGAGGCCATCGAGATTCCGCTGAACTCGCCGGACGCCTTCACCTCGATCGCCGCCGCGGCCCGCATGGCGCCGGATGGCGTGCTGATCGGCGCCGGCACCGTGCTGACGCCGGACGACACCGACCGGCTGCACGCGGCAGGCGGCCGGCTGCTGGTCAGCCCGAATGTCGACCCGGCGGTGCTGCATCGCGCGGCGGTCCACGGCATGGTGACCATGCCCGGCGTCTTCACCCCGACCGAGGCGCTGGCAGCGGCGGCGGCGGGCGCCTCGGCGCTGAAATTCTTCCCGGCGAACGTCCTCGGGCCGAACGGCATCAAGGCGATCAGCGCCGTGCTGCCCAAGGGCCTTGCGGTGGGCGCCGTCGGCGGCGTCTCGGAAGCGGACTTTGCCGCCTATGGCGCCATCGGCGTCCGGCATTTCGGGCTCGGCTCGTCGCTCTACAAGCCGGGCGACGATGCGGCGACGGTGCGCGCGCGCGCCGACAAGGCGGTCGCCGCCTATGACGCGGCGTTCCCCGCGGGACAGTAGGCGCCTTTCAGCCAACGGCCCCCGGCTCAGACGCCGAGGGCGCGCTTGTCGTCGATAACCTTGCCGTCATTGGGCAGGGCGCCGGCCTCGGCGAAGGCGACCTCGCCGCGGACCCGGCATTCGGCGCGGATCGCCTCGGCCACCGTCTCGGCGAAGGCCGCGCCGCGCTCGGCGCTCTCGATATGCAGCAGCAGCGTGTCGCGCCCGCCATCCTCGCCGACCTCCAGCCGCGCCCGGGCGATCTGCGGGAAGCGCCGGACGATGTTGGCGACCTGGCGCGGATGCACGAACATGCCGCGCACCTTGGTGGTCTGGTCGGCCCGGCCCATCCAGCCCTTCAGCCGGCGGTTGGTGCGCCCGCAGGGGCTCTGCCCGGTCATCACCGCCGACAGGTCGCCGGTGGAAAAGCGGATCAGCGGGTAGGCGGCGTTGAAGGTGGTCACCACGACCTCGCCGACCTCGCCGTCGGGGACCGGATCGCCGGTGCCGGGGCGCACGATCTCCACCAGCGCATCCTCGTCGATCACCATGCCGTCGCCGGGGCCGGCCGCCTCATAGGCGATCAGGCCGAGCTCGGCGGTGCCGTAGCACTGGCGCACCGCGATGCCGCGTTCGGCGTACCATTGCCGCAGATTGGGAAACAGCGGCCCGCCACTGACCAGCGCCCTGGTCACCGAGCTGAGCGCCACGCCGGCCGCATCGGCCTTTTCCAGGATGATCTTCAGGAAGTCCGGCGTCCCGATATAGCCGCCGACGCGAAGCTTCGCGAAGGCCTCGACCTGCGTCTCCGTATTGCCGACGCCGCCCGGAAACACCGCGCAGCCGATCGCGGCGGCAGCGTGATCGAACATGAAGCCCGCCGGCGTCAGATGGTAGGCGAAGCAATTGGCGACGATGTCGCTGCGACGAAAGCCGGCGGCATAAAGTGCCCGGGCCATGCGCCAGTGTTCGTGTTCGGCCTCCGGCTCGACGATCGGGCCGGGCGACAGGAACAGCCGGCGAAAACCGCCGGCGCCGCGCGGCGTCAGCCCGCCAAAGGGCGGACGGGCCTCCTGCATCTCGATCAGGTCGGACTTGTAGAGGACCGGCAGGGCCGCAAGCGCCGCCCGGTTGCCGATGGTGTCGGGATCGATGCCCGCCAGGCTGCCGGCGTAGTGCGGCGAGGTGTCGATCGCATGCCGCAACTGTACGCGCAGCCGCTCGAACAGGTTGGCCTCGCGGGCGGCGGGGGCGCGGGTCTCGCGGTCGTCGAGATAGTCGCTCATGCCGGAGCCTTCCGGGATCGTTCTGTGCAGGTCGGGGGCAGGGCGTGCGGCGCCGTCACAGCCATCTCTTGCGCCGGCGGAAGCTCTTAACGTTCTTGAACGAGCGCCGCTCGCCGCCGCCGAGGTAGAATTCCTTGACGTCCTCGTTGTCGGCGAGCTCGGCGCCGGTGCCGTCGAGGACGATCTTGCCGTTCTCCATGATGTAGCCGTAGTCCGCCGCCTTCAGCGCCATGTTGGCGTTCTGCTCGACCAGCAGGATCGAGATGCCGAGCTCGCGGTTCAGCCGCCGGATGATGCCGAACACCTCCTTCACCAGCAGCGGCGACAGTCCCATGGACGGCTCGTCCATCAGGATCAGCTTCGGCTTGGCCATCAGCGCCCGGCCGATCGCCAGCATCTGCTGCTCGCCGCCCGACAGATAGCCGGCGAGGCCGCTGCGCTCGCGCAGCCGCGGGAAGAATTCGTAGACCTGTTCGATCTCCTCGCGGATATTGGCCTTCGGACGGGTGAATGCGCCGAGCCGCAGGTTCTCGGTGATCGTCATGTCCTGGACGATGCCGCGGCCTTCCATGACCAGGAAGATGCCGTTGCAGACCTTCTGGTCCGGCGACATGCGGGTGATGTCCTGGCCCTCATAGGACACCGAGCCGCGGGTGATGGCGCCATCCTCGGTGTGCAGCAGGCCGGCGATCGCCTTCAGCGTCGTCGACTTGCCGGCGCCGTTGGCACCCAGCAGGGCTGTGATCTGTCCGCGCTTGGCAGCCATCGACATGCCGCGCAGGACGAGGATGACGTCGTTGAAGACCACCTCGACATTGTTGAGGGCGAGAATGTCCTCGGTCGGCGCCGTTGCGGGCTGGGGAGCGGAGAGCGGCTCTGCGACGGTCATGGGGGCGACCCTTTTCGTTTCCCTGGGTGCGGCCGGCCGGGGCGGCAAGCGCCCCGGCCGATGCGGCCGGGCTTACTGGCCGAGCCAGTCGTCGCGGCGCGGCAGGTGGATCTCGGCGATCTCCTTGATCTCCGCCTTGCCGTCGGTCATCGAGCCGGAGTTGATCGCCACGGTCATCAGGCCGCGATGATCCTCGGGCGTCCAGGTCGAGGGCAGGCACACGCCTTCCAGCCCCTCGGGCACCCATTCGCTCTTCTGGTACATGCCGTCACGGATGCCCTTGCCGGTGATGCCGCCATTGGCCTTCGCCCACTCCATGGCTTCCTTCATGTAGTAGGCCGCGCAGACGCCGCGCAGGTAATGGTGGGTCGGCCGGTCCCCGACCTGCCCGCCGCCGTTTTCGAGGATGGTCTTGACCAGAGCCATGCCCGGTACGTCAGCGCCGTAGAACGGCGTCGAGGTTGGGAAGATCAGGTTCTGCGCCTCGGCCGCTTCCACCGTCTGGTAGTCGCCGGCCCAGGGGTTGCCCATGTAGGTCGCCTCGACGCCGACCGTGTTGCAGGACTTGATCAGCGAGACGACCGAGCCGCCGAGATTGCCCATGTAGACGTACTGGGCACCGGTATCCTTGATGGTCAGGCACTGGGCCTTGAAGTCGCCCGGCGCCAGCGGCACCACCACCGGCGGCGCGACGGTCATGCCGAGCTCCTCGGCATAGGCGGCGCAGGCTTCTTTGGGGGCGTTCGGATAGGGATGGTTGTCGCCGGTATGGACGAAGGTCGGGTTGTCGATCCCCTTCGCCTTGGCGTCCTCGGAGGCCCACTGCACCAGCGCCCGGCAGGCGTCGGAATAGGACGGCCCGTAGAAGAAGTTGAACGGTGCCGGCAGCTTGGTATTGGGGTTCTTGCCGCTCGGATCGGTGAGATGCGCCGAATAGGAGCCGGAGATATTGGGGATCTCGTCGCGGGTGATAAAGGTGATCAGCGCCTCGGTGTCGGCGGTGCCCCAGCCCTGCAGCGCGACCATGCCGTTGCCGATCCAGCGCTTGTAGAGCGAGATCGCCTCGGGGACCTTGTATGCGTAGTCGACCGTGTCGAGCTCGACCATGGTGCCGTCGATGCCGCCATCGGCGTTGATCTGCTTGAAGGCGTCGGTCACGCCCGGCGCATACTGCTTGCCGACGAAGGAGGTCGGGCCGGTATAGTCGGCGAGATGGCCGACGAGCACGCTGTCCTGCGCCTGCGCGGTGCCGAGCATGGTGCCGGCGGCAAGCGCCGCGCCGGCCAGGATCTTCAGTTTGGTCATGTCTTCCTCCCGTTCGCGGACTGGTTCGATCCGAAGGCGGCGGTGCCGCGAAGCCCGCCGGACCCGGGGTGCCCCGTCCGGTCTGACGCCGGGTTCGGGGCGGGATGGCTAGTGCGAGAAGGGGAAGAGCTTCCAGCTGGCTCGCATCAGCCGCCAGCGATGGACAAGCCCTTCCGGCTCGAGCACGAGGAACAGGATGATCGCCGCACCCACCGACATCTGCTTGATGTAGGCGGTGCCCTGGGCGATGGCGGGAAACACGTCGGCGAGGCCGTTGGCGAAGATCTCCATCACCTGCGGCAGGAGTAGGATGAAGGCCGCGCCGAGCAGCGATCCCGAGACCGAGCCGAGGCCGCCGATGATGATCATCGCCAGGAACTCGATCGACAGGAGAATGGTGAAGCCCTCACCGGAGACGAAGCCGAGATAGTGGCCGTAGAGGGCGCCGCCGATGCCGGCAAAGAAGCTGGAGATGCCGAAGGACATGATCCGGTAGCGGGTCAGGTTGATGCCCATGATCTCGGCCGAGAGATAATGGTCGCGCACCGCCACCAGCGCCCGGCCGTCGCGGGTGCGGGCCAGATTGGCCACCGCCAGGAAGCAGATCACCACCCAGAACAGGACGAGGTAGAAATAGCGCTCGTCGGTGTTCAGCGGAAAGCCGAACAGGGTCGCAGTCTCGGCGAGCGAGCCGTAGGGGCCGCCCGTGAACCACGCCGCCCGGCCGAAGAAATCCTCCAGGATGAACTGCGAGGCGAGGGTGGCGATGGCCAGGTACAGGCCCTTCAGTCGCGCCGCCGGAATGCCGAAGATCATGCCGACCGCGGTCGTCATAAGGCCGGCCAGCGGGATGGCGATGAGCACCGGAATGCCCTTGGAGGCGATCCAGGCCGAAGCAAAGGCGCCGAAGCCGAAGAACGCGCCGTGGCCGAGCGAGATCTGTCCGGTCATGCCGGTAAGGACGTTGAGGCCCAAAGCGGCGATCCCGTAGATGCCGATCAGGATCATCTGCGACAGGACATAGCCGCCGAAGACCAGCGGCATCAGCGCCACCAGCACGACGAGGGTGACCACCGCCCATTGCTCGAAATGGGTGCGGAACAGCGACTGGTCCGCCTTGTAGCTGGTGCGGAAGTCGCCGGCCGGGCGCGGATTGGGAACGTGGGCCATCAGATGCGCTCGATGTCGGGCGTGCCGAACAGCCCGTAGGGACGGATCATCAGGATCACGATCAGGACGTAGAAGGGCGCGACCTGGTACATGTTGCCGACCTGCAGATACTGGCCGTCGACGAATTCGGCGAGGTTCTCCAGGAGCCCGATGGTCAGGCCGCCGACGATCGCCCCGACGATGGAATCGAGGCCGCCGACGATCACCGCCGGAAACACCTTGATGCCGATGATCGCCAGCGAGTTGGACACGGCGCTGACGAGGCCGATGACGACGCCGGCGATGCCCGAGACCACCGCCGAGATGGCCCAGGCCATGGCGAAGACGCGGCCGACATTGACGCCGAGCGACTGGGCGACCTGCTGGTTGTAGGCGGTGGCGCGCATGGCGAGCCCCCAGCGCGAATAGCGGAAGAACCAGAAGAACATCACCATGACGATGAGCGACAGGACGAGACTCATCAGATAGGCGGTCTCGACGTTGAGGCCGCCGATGGAGACGGTGCTCCGGTCGAAGACCTGCGGGAAGCGCACCGCGTTATTGCCGAAGATCCAGTTCATCAGCGCCCGCATGAAGATCGACAGGCCGATGGTCGCCATGATGACGGAGATCACCGGTTCGCCGACCAGCGGGCGCAGCAACAGCACCTGCACCAGGATGCCGAACAGCGTCATGAAGACGAGGGAGAAGATGAAGGCCAGCCAGAAGGGCAGGCCGAGGGAGACGACGAGGGCGAGGCACACCCAGGCGCCGAGGACGACGAATTCGCCCTGCGCGAAATTCACCACCTGGGTCGATTTGTAGATCAGCACGAAGCACATCGCGACGATGCCGTAGAGCATGCCGACGATGACGCCGTTGATGACGAGCTGGAGAAGGAGTTCGGTGTTCATTCGGCTGCCTCCTGCCTGTGGCCCGCATCCGGCACCAGCGTCTCGATCGGCAACGTCGTGACGATCCGCTGCTTCGAGCCGTCCTGGAAGTGGATCACCGTGTCGACGTCGACGTGGTCGGCGCCGGAATAGAGGCGGGCGATGATGTCCTCGTATTTCTCGGCAATCACGCTGCGCCGGACCTTCTTGGTGCGGGTCAGCTCGCCGTCGTCGGCGTCGAGCTCCTTGTAGAGCAGCAGGAACCGGGCGATCCGCTGCTGGGCGGGCAGCGTCGCATTGACCCGCTCCACCTCGGCGCGCAGGAGGTCGTAGACCTCGCGGCGGGCGGCGAGGTCGGAATAGGTGGTGAAAGAGATCCGCCGCTCCTCCGCCCATTTCGAGATGATCGGGAAGCGGATGCAGATCATCGCGGTCAGATAGTCCCGCCGGTTGCCGAGGATCACGGCCTCGGCGACATAGGTCGAGAATTTCAGCTTGTTCTCGATGAATTGCGGCGAGAAGCGCACGCCCTTGGCGGTCGTCGCCAGATCCTTGATTCGGTCGATGACAACGAGGTGGCGCTTCTCGGTCAGGTAGCCGGCGTCGCCGGTCTGGAACCAGCCCTCGGCATCGAGGCTGGCCGCGGAATCGGCCTCGTTGCGGTAGTAGCCGCTCATCATGTTGGGATGCTTCACCAGCACCTCGCCGAGCCCTTCTGGATCGGGGTCGCGGATCTTCAGCGCGCAGCCGGGCATCGGATAGCCCACCGTCTCGTTGTCGACCTCGCCGTCCTTGTGGATGGTATGGGCGCCCATCGCCTCGGTCTGGCCGTAGAGCTGCTTAAGCGGCACGCCCATGGCCTGGAAGAAGCGGAAGGTGTCGGGCCCCATGGCGGCGCCGCCGGTGGCTGCGGATTTCAGGTTGGTGAAGCCCAGCCGGTCGCGCAGGTGCCGGAACAGGAGAAGGTCGGCGGCGCCCGAATGGCCGCCATGCTCGACCGCGGCCATCCCCTTGGCGACGCCCCAGTCGTAGATCGCCCGCTTCCAGCGCTTGCTGTCCATGATCCGGGCGCGGATGTCGGCGGCGACCGTCTCCCAGACGCGCGGCGAAAACAGGACGAAGGTCGGCCCGATCTCGCGCAGATCGGCCATGGTGGTCTGCTCTTCCTCGGGGAAGTTCACCTTCATCCGGGCAAGGAAGTTCCAGGCGACGGAATACATCTGCTCCATCACCCAGGAGAGCGGCAGCACCGCCACATATTCGTCGTCCGGTCCGCGCGGATCGGCCCGAAGATAGCTGGCCGCATGGCCGATGAAGGCGGTGCCTGTCCACATGGCGAGCTTGGGATGGGCGGTGGTGCCGGAGGTGGTGCACAGGATCGCGACGTCTTCGCCGCGGGTCGCGCCGACCATGTCGCGCCACAGATTGGGGGAGAGGTCGAGCGCGTCCTTGCCGGCCGCCTCCAGCGTCTCGATCGGGATCAGCCGCGGATCGTCGTATTTCCGCATGCCGCGCGGGTCGGTGTAGACGATGGCCACGACGCTCGGGATGGCGTCGCCGAGGGCCAGCAGCTTGTCGACCTGCTCCTCGTCCTCGGCCACGACGATCTTCGGCTGGGCATAGTCGAAGAGGTAGCGGATCTCCTCTTCCAGCGCGTCGCGATAGATGCCGAGGCTCATCGCCCGGCAGGCATGGGCGGCGACCTCGCCCCAGACCCATTCCGGCCGGTTGTCGCCGATCAGCGCGACGATGTCGCCGGGCCCGAGGCCGAGGCCGGCGAAGCCGACGGCCATGCGCGCGACATGCGTCTCGACACTCTCCCAGTCATAGGGCACCCAGATGCCGAATTCCTTCTCGCGCTGGGCTATGGCCTTGGGGTGCAGCAGGGCGTTGTGAGCGAGAAGCTTCGGCAGGGTGTCGAGACCGGCGGCCTGTTTCACCTCCGGCGTGTCGTCCGGCCAAGGCAGCTCCGATCCGCTGATGGCGAGGGGGGCGGTCATGCCGGTTCTCCCGTCTCGGCAGCCAGCGCGTCCAGCGTCTCGTCGTCCTCGCCGAGATAGGCGCGCTTGACGTGTTCGTCGGCCAGCACCGCGTCGGGCGTGCCGGCGGAGATCACCTTGCCGAAATCGAGCACGATCACCCTGTCAGAGAGGTCCATGACCACGCCCATGTCATGCTCGATCATCACGATGGTCATGCCGAATTCCTGGTTCAGCGCGACGACGTAGCGGGCGATGTCTTCCTTCTCTTCCAGGTTCATGCCGGCCATCGGCTCGTCGAGCAGGATCAGCTCCGGCTCGATCGCCATGGCGCGGGCCAGTTCGACCCGCTTGCGCAGCCCGTAGGAGAGGGTGCCGGCCGGCTCGCCGCGCACATGCTGAATCTCGAGGAAGTCGATGATCTCCTCGACCCGCCGTCGCTCGGCCAGCTCCTCGGTGCGGGCGCCGCCGACCCAGTAGGCCATGCCGGTGAAGAGGTTGTTCTTCAGGCGGTGGTGGCGACCGACGAGGATGTTGTCGAGGACACTCATATGGCCGAAGAGCGCAAGGTTCTGGAAGGTGCGGCCGATGCCAAGGCGGGCCCGATCGTTGATCGAGCGCTTCAGCAGCGAGCCGCCCTTGTAGAGGACATCGCCCTCGGTCGGCTTGTAGCGGCCGGAAATGCAGTTGAGCATCGAGGTCTTGCCGGCGCCGTTCGGCCCGATGATCGAGAACAGCTCGCCGGCCTCGACGTGAAAGCTGACATTGCTCAGGGCGCGCACGCCGCCGAAGCGCAGCGAGACATCACGGACCTCCAGGAGGCGTTCGCCTGACGTCACAATTCATCCTCCCGTCGGCCTCTGCCCGCCGACCTGTCCGCGGGGCACCGGCTGCTGCGCCGTGCGACCCGCGTTTCGATGCCCGCTCCCGAGGGCACTGTGTCACGCTGGCAGGCAATTGTTGCGAGAGTTTTTCCAGAAGCGATGCAATGGCGGTTGCGCCTTGCTAGGCTGCCGCGTGGCCGGACAGGGAGGCATCGGCGGCGTTGGGAGAAAGACAGAGGGACGCGGGCGTCGCGGCATCCGAGCGGGGGCAGGCGGGGACGCTCGCCATGCTGATGGCCGGGCTCGACCGGCTGGATCAGGGAATCACCCTGTTCGGGCCGGATCTGAAGCTGGTCTTCGCCAACAGCCGGCTGGTCGAACTGGTCGGCCTGCCGCAGGCGCTGGCCGAGCCGGGCACGCATTTCGAGACGATCGTGCGCCACAACGCGGCCCATGGCGAATACGGCCATGGTGACATCGAGGCGATGGTCGCCGACCGGGTGGCGGCGGCGCGGCGCTTCGAGCCGCACACGCTGGAGCGCACGCGGCCGAACGGCGTCGTCATCCGGGTCAGCGGCTGGCCGCTGCCCGAGGGGGGCTTTGCCACCGTCTATACCGACATCACCGACCAGCGCCGGCGCGAATTGCGGCTGGAACAGCGGCTGCTGCGCCAGACCGAGGATCTGCGCCGCAGCGAAGAACGGCTGCGGCTGATCGCCAACGAGGTGCCGGCCGGCATCGCCTATCTCGACCGGGACGAGGTGTTCCGCTTCGTCAATCGCCGCTTCGCTCGCGCCTATGGCCTGTCACCCGATGCGATTCCCGGCCGGCGCCATGACGAGGTGCTGAGCGCTGCCACCATGGCCCGCGTGCGGCCGTTCTTCGCCCGCGCCAAGACTGGCGAGGCGCTCGACTTCGACCAGGAGATCGCCTTTCCGGACGGGCGGATTCTCGACACGCGCACCTTCCTCCGGCCCGACCGCGACCCGGACGGCACGCCGCGCGGCTTCTACGTGCTGACGGTGAACGTCACCAAGGAGAAGGAGGCCGCGGCGGCGCTCCTGCAGGCCCAGAAGATGGAGACGCTCGGCCAGCTTTCGTCCGGCATCGCCCACGACTTCAACAATCTCCTGACCATCATTCTCGGCAATCTGACGCCGCTGGTCGCGAAGATCGACGATCCTGCCCTGAAAGCGGAGATGCTGGAGCCGGCCATCCGCGCCACGCGGCGTGGCGCCGACCTGATGCGGCGGCTTCTGGCCGTCGCCCGACGCCAGCCGCTGGAGCCCGCCGTGGTCGATATCGGCGAGACGATCCGCACGATCGTCGAACTGGTGCGCCCGTCGCTGCATGACGGCACCTGCATCGCGGTGGAGATCGACTGCACGCCTTACGCCTTCGTCGACCCCGCCCAGCTCGAAGCCAGCCTGATCAATCTCGTGGTCAACGCCGCCGATGCCTGCCTGGCCGGCGGCCGTATCCGGGTGGCGGCGGAAAGCGACGCGGCGAGCGGCACAGTCGTGATCGTCGTCGCCGACGACGGCAAGGGCATGGACGAGGCCACGCGGCGGAAGATCTTCGAACCCTTCTTCTCCACCAAGACCGGCACCGAACGCTCCGGTCTCGGCCTGACCATGGTGCAGGGCTTCGTCACCGCCTCGCATGGCACGGTGGCGCTCGACACCGCCCCCGGCGAGGGCACGATTTTCACCCTGCGTCTGCCCGCCGCGGAGGTGCCGGCAGAAGACGGGACGGCGGCCGGAAGCGATGCGGCCCTGGACTGCACCGAGGGGCTGAAGGACCGCTTCGTGCTGCTGGTCGACGACGACGAAGAGGTGCGCACGGTGCTGCGGCGCGATCTCCTCGGCTGCGGGGCCCGTCTGATCGAGGCGAGCGGCGGGGCCGAGGCATTGCAGCTTCTCGAAGCGGTGGACGGCATCGACTTCGTCCTCAGCGACATCACCATGCCGGGCGGCATGTCGGGCGTCGACCTCGCCGCCGAGATCGAGCGCCGCCATCCGGGCAAGCGGATCGTCCTGATGACCGGCTTCGGCCAGGACGGCGTAAGGGCCGATCTCTCGCCGCGGGTGCGCGTCCTGCAGAAACCGTTCGAGCGGCGGGCCATCGTCTCCGCCTTCACGGCGGGAGCCTGACGATGCCGGACGCGAGCCGTCCCCGCAGGGTGCCGACGGATGCATGAGCGCATCTTCATCCTCGAGGACGACCGCGATCTTGCCGCCGTCTTCGCCCGCGAGCTGACCGAGCAGGGCTTCGTGGTCGCAACCTTCCAGCGGATCGCCGAGTTCCGCCGCCAGCTCGGCGCCGCGCCGCCGGATCTGTGCATCGTCGATCTCGGCCTGCCCGACGGCGACGGCCTGGCGCTCCTGAAGGACGAGCTCGGCCGGCACGGCCTGCCGATCGTCATCGTCAGTGGCCGCGGGGCGCTGGACGACCGGTTGCAGGGGCTGGAGAGCGGCGCCGACGATTATTTGACCAAGCCTGTCGAGCCCTTGGAACTGGCGGCCCGTATCCGCAGCGTCCTGCGGCGCACGTCGCGCAACCGGGAGGCAACCCCGACGCCGCGCGCCAGCGCGACGGCGCGGACCGACATTGCCGAATTCGCCGGCTGGCGGGCCGACTTCGGCTCCCTGACCCTGCGCGCGCCCGGCGGCGCCGAGCAGCCGCTGTCACGCTCCGACGCCGAGCTCCTGCGCGCCTTCCTGGAAGCGCAGGGCAGGGTGCTCAGTCGCGACTTCCTGCTGGAGCTGTTCTCCGCCAGCGGCGAAGAGGCCTTCGATCGCAGCGTCGACGTGCGGGTCTCGCGGCTTCGCAAGAAGCTGGACGAGGATCCGAAGAGGCCCGTCCATGTGCGCACCGTCTATGGTGCGGGCTATGTCTTCGCGACGCGGGTCGACTGGATCGGCTGATCGCGGGGCCGTTCGCGCGCCCTCAGTCGGTGACGCCGAGCACCGCAATGCAGTCGCCCGCCTTGACGAGGCCGGGGAAATGCCGGGCCGCCAGGATGCCGTCCATCTTGGCGGTATATTCGTAGGGCGCGACGCCGGTGCGGTCGATCGGCCAGGCCCGCCCGATGGGCTGGCCCTTGCGGACCGCGTCGCCCAGATCCACCAGCGGCTCCATCATCCCGTCGATCTCGGAGAAGGTGAAGCAATCGTCCGACGGCATGTCGAGCCAGCGGGTCGGCCGTTCCTCGATAGCGCCCGACAGGATGCCGGCATGGCGCAGGAGATTGGCGGTGCCGCGCTTGGCGATGCCGGCGCTCTGGGCCGTCGCCGTGCCGCCGCCGCCGAGTTCGGTCGTCACGAACACCTTGCCGAGCTGTTCGACCGTGGTGTCGAACATGCCCACCGCATCGATCTCGCGCATCTTTACCGACCAGGGGGCGCCGAAGGCGGCGACGGCGGCGATGCACTCCTCTTCCTGCCGGCTGTCGTCCAGCGCATGGGCGGCGGCGAAGGGCAGGAAATCCAGCGTCTTGCCGCCGGAATGGAAGTCGAGCACGACATGCGCCATCGGCAGCAAATAGCGGGTGACGTAGTCGGCGATCTTCTGGCTGGGCGTGCCGACGGGGGAGCCGGGAAACAGCCGGTTCAGATTGCCCTTGTCGATCGGCGAGGTGCGCGTGCCGGCGCGAAAGGCCGGATAGTTCATCGCCGGCAGGATGATGACCCTGCCGGTGACTTCCTCCAGGGTCAGCCGCTGGGCGAGGTCGAAGAGCGCGATCGGCCCCTCATATTCGTCGCCGTGATTGCCGCCGGTCAGGAGCGCCGTCGGACCGTCGCCGTTCCTGGCGACGGTGATCGGGATCAGCACCGAGCCCCAGGCCGAATCGTCGCGGCTGTAGGGCATCCGCAGGAAACCGTGCTGGATGCCGTCGGCCTGGAAATCGACCGTCGCCACCACCGGCGAGGGCGCCAGATTGTCCTGCCGCATGGCTCAGTCCTTCACGAAGAGCTGGCGCGGCACGTCGGCCAGAAGCTCGTAGCCGGTCTCGGTGATGGCAATCGACTCGGTGATCTCGATACCCATGTCCTCCTGCCAGATGCCGGTCATGAAGTGGAAGGTCATGCCGGGCTTCAGCTCGGTGCGGTCGCCGGGGCGCAGGCTCATGGTCCGCTCGCCCCAGTCCGGCGGATAGGACAGGCCGATCGGATAGCCGGCGCGGTTGTCCTTGATGATGCCGTAGGTCTTGAGCACCGCGAAGAAGGCGTTGGCCAGATCCTCGCAGGTGTTGCCGGGCTTGGCCGCCTCGAGGCCCGCCTCCATGCCCTCCAGCGTCGCCTTCTCGGCGTCCAGGAAGCTCTGCGGCGGCTTGCCGAGGAAGATCGTGCGCGACAGCGGGCAGTGATAGCGGTTGTAGCAGCCGGCGACCTCGAAGAAGGTGCCTTCGCCGCGCTCCATCGGCAGATTGTCCCAGGTCAGGTGCGGCGCCGAGGCGTCGAGGCCCGACGGCAGCAGCGGCACGATGGCCGGATAGTCGCCGCCATAGCCGTCCACGCCACGCGTGCCGACGTCCCAGATCTCGGCGACGAGATCGCATTTGCGGATGCCCGGCTCGGCCTTCTCCAGGATGCGCTTGTGCATGGCACCGACGATACGCCCGGCGATGCGCATATATTCCAGTTCCTGCGTGCTCTTGACCGCGCGCTGCCAGTTGACGAGGCCGGTCGCGTCGACGAAGCGCGCCTCGGTCAGATAGGTCTGCATCGAGAGGAAGGCGGCGGCGGAGAACCAGTAATTGTCCATCTCGACGCCGATCGAGAGGTTAGCCCAGCCGCGATCCTTGATCACCGTGGCGAGGTAATCCATCGGGTGGCGCTCCGACGACTGCACGTAGTGATCCGCATAGCCGACGATGTTGTCGTTGCCGATATAGGCGGTGCGCCGCGCACCGTTGGCGTCCTGCGAGCGACCGAACCAGATCGGGTCGCCCTCCGGCGGTACCAGCACGCCCTGGTGGACGTAGAAGGACCAGCCGTCATAGCCGGTGAGCCATGCCATGTTCGACGGGTCGGACACGAACAACAGTTCGATGTCCTTCGCGGCCATCGCCGCTCGGGTCTTCTCCAGCCGCTCGGCATATTCGGGTCGGGTAAACTTGAATCGCGGCTCACGCATGGGTGCACCTGTGGTCGGAGGGGTCAGCTGGTAATGGATGTGCCGGCAGAGGCCGCGACCGCCCGGTCGCTGGCCAGTGTGGCGATCGCGGTGTCCTGGACGCCGGTGCCGGTCAGATCGCAGATCGTCAGGGCCTCGGTCGAAGGACGGCCCACATTGCGGCCGGAGAGGATGGCGCCGAGTTCCGCGAAGGGCGCATCCGCAGAGACCGCGCCGGCGGCGATCGCGTGGTGCAGTTCGCCGAGCCGCCGGGTCTGCGACAGGCTGTCGGCGACATAGAGGTCGGCGCGTGCGATGGCGGTGGGATCGAGCTCGTTCTTGTGCTCGGCGTCGGAGCCCATGGCGGTCACATGCTGCCCGGGTGCCAGCCAGCCCGCCATCAAGATCGGCGTTTCCGAAGGGGTCGTCGTCACCACGATGTCGGCGCCGGCAACGGCCCGCTCGCCGTCGGCGACAGCAGTGACCGCGATCCCCAGCTCCGCCGAAAGCTCGGCCGCCGCTCTATCCGCCTTGCCGGCGTCGCGGGCCCAGATCCGCGCCTCGGTGATCGGCCGCACCAGCGTCAGCGCCTTGAGCTGCAGCCGCGCCTGAACGCCGGCTCCGAAAATCGCGGCGACGCTGGAATCCGGCCGGCTGAGATGCCGGGCGGCGACCGCACCGGCCGCGGCCGTGCGCACGTCGGTCAGATAGCCGTTGTCCAGCAGCAGCGCCTCGACCAGCCCGGTGGTGGAGGACAGCAGCACCATCATGCCGTTGACGCTCGGCAGGCCCAGCTTCGGATTGTCGAAGAAGCCCGGGCTGATCTTGACGGCAAAGCCCGACAGGCCCGGCACATAGGCGGTCTTCACGTCGACCTCGCCGTGATGCTCGGGAATGTCGAGCCGCAGGATCGGCGGCATCGCCACGGCCTTGGTCGCCAGCGCCTCGAAGGCGCCCTCGACGGCGGCGATCGCCTCCAGATCGAGCGGCACCAGCCCGCGCAGATCGGTTTCGGTGAGGATGCGCATCTGCGGCATCAGGCAGCCTCCTCCAGCGTGTTCGCCCCATTGAGGATGGCGCGATGCAGCTGCATGTCGATGTTGCGGCCCGACAGAAGCGCCAGCGTCGGCCCGTTCGGCTGCACCTTGCCGGCCAGAAGCGCCGCGATGCCGACGGCGCCGCCGCCCTCGACGATCTCGCGCTCCTCGGTATAGGCGTGGCGGATGCCGGCAGCGATCTCCGCCTCGTCGAGCAGCACCACCTCGTCGACGAGGTTGCGCACGGCCTCGAAGGTCCAGGCGTTGCCAAGGCCGATGCCGCCGCCGAGGGAATCGGCGAAGGTCGGCAATTCCTCTACCTCGACCGGATGGCCGGCGGCGAGGCTCGCCTGCATGGCAGCGCCGCGGCTCATGGAAATGGCGATCACCCGCACATCCGGACGCAGGCCTTTCACCGCCGCGGCGATGCCGGCGACGAGACCGCCGCCTGACAGCGGCACCAGCACCGTCTCGACCTCCGGCAGGTCGGCGACGATTTCCAGCCCGATCGTGCCCTGGCCCGCGACGATGGCCGGATGATCGAAGGGCGGCACGTTGGTCATGCCGTCTTCGGCAACCAGCCTGTCGACCTCGATCTGGGCCTCGTCCTGCGACCGGCCAACGATCCGGGTCTCGGCGCCCAGTGCCGCGATGGCATCGAGCTTGTTGCGCGGCACCAGCGCCGACATGCAGACGATGCAGCGCACGCCCTCGGCGGCCGCCGCATGGGCGAGCGCCCGGCCGTGATTGCCGGTCGAGGCGGCGGTCACGCCCTTCGCGCGTTGTTCGGGCGTCAATTGGAGCAGGGCGTTGGTCGCGCCGCGCAGTTTGAAGGCGCCGGTGATCTGCCGGTGCTCGTGCTTCAGATGCACCGGGACGCCAACACGGTCCGACAGGCTCGGCGAAAGATCGACCGGCGTGCGCCGGATCCGGCCTTCGATCCGGCGGGCCGCAGCTTCGATGTCGGTGAGCGTCACGATCCCCATGGCGTCACGCGGCGGCGGGCAGGGACCGCGCCATCAGGCGGCCGGCGTCCGGTCGTGCGGCGAGGGCGCCGCAATGGCCAAGTGTCGCCCAGACCGTCGCCAGATTGCTGGTGACGACGGGCCGGCCGATGCGCGCCTCGATCTCCGGCACCGCGGCAGCCGAGCGCAGGGCTGTGCAGGAGATGAACAGGGCCTCGGCGGACGAAGCGGTCGCGGCGACGGCTGCCTCGACCAGGCTGGCCCGCGACATCCGGGCCATGTCGCCGTCGTCTTCCATCTCGAGGCAGGTGAAGTTTTCCAGCGTGAAGCCGGCATCGACGAAATAATCCGCCATCAGTTCGCCGACCGGCACGACATAGGGCGTCAGGACGCTGATCTTCTGGGCGTCGAGGGCGCGCAGGGCCATGGCGGCGGCAGCCGGCGGGGTCACCACGGCAGCTTCGGGCTTGGAGGTATGGATCGCCGCGGCAATCTCGTCGTCGCCAATGAGCACAGTGCCGGAGGTGCAGGAGAAGCAGATCACGTCGAAGGCCTCGCCGGGCAGGAGCAGGCCAGCCGCGGCGGCGAGGCGCGGCTTCATCGCCCGCAGGTTCTCCGTCGTGGTGGGGTTGGCGAACTCGATCCGGGTGCCGAAGACGTGGATCGCGTCGGAGGCGACCATGCGCGTGAAATCGGCCTCGGTGGACTGGTCGGTCGCCAGAAGAATCAGGCCGACACGGCGCTCGCAGGCCCGCTCATCGAGAGCGAGAGGCAGGTCCGAGGTGGTGATCGGGACGCTCATGGCAGAAACTTTCAACAGGGAAAACAGAGTTTTGTCGCCATGGCCTGATGCTCTCTGCGAACCCGTCGCCGCCGGTGCATGCGCAAGGTGCCGAGGGTGGAAGCCGGACCAGGCGGCACGGAGCCGAAAAGGCGCATTTCCCTTCGCCCCGGTCAACCCGCGAACCGCTTGTTCCCCGACGTTACAGCGCTCAAATGATCACGCCTTGGGCATGCCCGGCAATTAGGCGAACCATCCTTTTTCGCTGGCGCCAGAAGTGTATTCTGCTGCCGGCCCGAACGCATTCGGGCGAACGCTCGCTCGACACGGCGCGATAATATTCGGAAGCTGATCTTCGGCGATCCAGAGGATGCGAACGTTGACTGACGGTCGTCGATGTGCAGGCTTGGGCTCCCTTCAAGCAGGAGCCCGGTGCTTCACGACGGTTCGTGCAATCGAACCCTGTGCTGAGCAGGCGAAATATCCGAGATCGACTGATCTCGCCGGCGATGATCCTGAATTCCATTGCCGATCGTGCGCCGTCGGCGGATTTTTCGCGGGCTACGCTTTTCCTGCTGATTTCGAATGCTATGGTTTGTTGACCTCCTGTCGTCGAACCGAGAAACGGAGATCGTTGAATGACCATTCCGATGAAGACGCGCCGCCGCAATCTGGTGGCCAAGACCCTCGCAGCCACGACCGCGCTGACCCTTTTGGCCGGCCCGGCTTTCGCCGCCGAGTGGAAATACGCCATCGAGGAAGCGCTGGAAGAGGTTCAGGGCGTCTACGCCACGAAGTTCAAGGAGCATATCGAGGCGAATTCGGACCACACCGTCGCCATCTTCCCGTTCGGCACCCTCGGCGAGTCCGCCGACACCACCGAGCTGGCCCAGATGGGCGCCATCCAGTTCGTCGATGCCTCGCCCGGCTTCACCGGCAGCCTGATCCCCGAGCTGCAGGTCTTCCTGATGCCTTACGTGCTGCCGGAAGACCCGGCCGTGCTGGCCGATTTCTACAAGACGTCGCCGACGATCAACGAGGATCTGGCCGAGCTCTACGAGGCGCAGAGCCTGCACCTGATCGACATGTTCCCGGAAGGCGAGGTCGTGATGACGACCAAGGAGCCGGTGACGTCGCCGGCCGATCTGGAGGGCGTGAAGTTCCGCGTGATGACCACGCCGCTGCTCGTAGAGACCTACAACGCCTTCGGCGCGACGGCGACGCCGCTGCCCTGGGGTGAGACCTTCTCGGGTCTGCAGCTCAACATGATCCAGGGCCAGGAGAACCCGATGTTCTTCGTGGAATCCACGAAGATGTACGAGGTGACCGATCATATCACCTTCACCGGCCACAACACCTTCACCACCGCCGTGGCGGCCAACAAGAGCTTCTATGACGGCCTGTCCGACGAGGACAAGGCGCTCGTCACGGAAGCGGCCGATGCCGCCTACGACTACATCATCGACTACCAGAAGGGTCTCGAGGACGAGGCGCTCGCCAAGATCCAGGAAGCCAAGCCGAGCATGACGGTGACGCGCCTGACCGACGAGCAGCGCGAGCCGTTCCGCAAGGCAGCCGAGCAGGTCCGCGAGAAGTTCGTCGAGATGACGGGCGACAGCGGCAAGGCCGTGCTCGACGGCTTCGAGGCCGACATCAAGGCCTCGCAGGAGCGGGTCGGCAGCGGCGGCTGATCCGACGGGAATCCGGCCGGCGGTTCGTTCCGCCGGTCGCCGAAAGCTGCTGCCGCGCTATCATCATGCGCGGCAGCATATGTGTGGCGCCATAGGATGGAACGCCGATGAACCGACCCGACCCGTCGACCGACCCGGACGCCCCCGCCGAAAGTCTGGGTGGCCCGAGGCCCTCCGAGGATTCCTCGACCAACAAGACGGACGCGCCCGAAAGCGGCTTTTCCGGCGTTCTCAAGCCCTTCCAGATTCTCGACCGGTCGATCGCGGTGCTGGAATCCGTCATCCTGACGGCCGGCATCCTGATGATGGCGGTCAATTCGGTCGCCAATGTCATCGGCCGGTTCGCCTTCGGGCGCAGCCTCTACTTCTCGCAGGAACTCAACCAGTTCCTGGTCATCCTGGTGACCTTCGCCGGCATCGGCTTCGCCGCGCGCCACGGCCGCCATATCCGCATGTCGGCGATCTATGACGAGCTGCCCGATCCGGCGCGCCGCGCCCTGATGATCGTGATCGCGCTGGTCACTGCCGCGACCATGTTCGTCCTCGCCTGGTTCTCCTGGTTCTACGTCGTCAGCGTCTTCGACACCGGCCGGATTTCGCCGGTGCTACGCCTGCCGATCTACGTGACCCTCGTCTGGCTGCCGATCGGCTTCGTCATCACTGGCATCCAGTACGTGCTGACGGCCCTGGCCAATCTGACCCGGCCGGAAATCTACCTGTCCGTCTCCGTGGTCGATTCCTACGAAGACACCGAAACCCAGATCTGACGCCGCCACCGCCGTCGACCTGCTTAAACATCCGCCGACGCGCGCTCTGACCAGAGGAAATCCATGGCAACTGCGATGCTCTCGACCATGGTGGTTCTCCTGCTTCTGGGGTTCCCGATGATGGTGCCGCTGCTCATGGCGACACTGGTGGGGTTCTTCTTCTTCCTGCCCATCGGGCCGGAGATCATGGTCCAGCAGATGATCGCCGGCATCCGGCCGGCGGCGCTGGTCGCCGTGCCGATGTTCATCCTGGCCGCGGACATCATCACCAAGGGCCATTCGGCCGACCGGCTGATCGACATGGTGATGCGCTTCGTCGGCCATATGCGCGGCGGTTTGGGCGTCGCGACGGCGATGAGCTGTACCCTGTTCGGCGCCGTCTCCGGCTCGACCCAGGCGACCGTGGTCGCCGTCGGCGGTCCGTTGCGGCCGCGCATGCTGAAGGCCGGCTACAGCGACAGCTTCACCCTGGCGCTGATCATCAATTCCTCCGACATCGCCATGCTGATCCCGCCGTCGATCGCGATGATCATCTACGGTGTCGTGTCCGGCACCTCGATTTCGGAACTGTTCATCGCCGGTGTCGGCCCGGGCCTTCTGATCCTGTTCCTGTTCTCGATCTATGCCGTGATCTATGCGCGGATGCACAATCTGGAGACCGAGCCGAAATCGACCTGGCGCGAGCGCGGCCAGGCGATGGTGGCGGCGATCTGGCCGCTCGGCTTCCCGCTGATCGTCGTCGGCGGCATCTATGGGGGCATCTTCAGCCCGACCGAGGCGGCCTCCGTCTGCGTCGGCTATGCGCTGCTTCTGGAGATGGTCATCTTCCGCTCGCTGAAGCTGAGCGACATCTTCGACATCGCCAAGTCGACCGGCCTGATCACCGCCGTGGTGTTCATCCTCGTCGCGGCCGGCGCGGCGTTCTCCTGGGTCATCTCGTTCCAGCAGATCCCGCAGATGCTCCTCGGGGCGATCGGCCTCACCGAGGCCGGGCCGGTGGGCGTTTTGATCGCAATCTCGATCGCCTTCTTCGTCGGCTGCATGTTCGTCGACCCGATCGTGGTCATTCTGGTGCTGGTGCCGATCTTCTCGCCGCTCGTCTCCGGTCTCGGGCTTGACCCGGTGCTGGTCGGCGTGATCATCACGCTGCAGGTTGCGATCGGGTCGGCCACGCCGCCCTTCGGCTGCGATATCTTCACGGCGATCGCGATCTTCAAACGTCCCTATATCGAGGTGATCCGCGGTACGCCGCCGTTCATCTTCATCCTGCTCCTGGTCAGTGCGTTGCTCATCGCATGGCCGCCGCTGGCGCTGTTCCTTCGCGATCTGGCCTTCCGCTAGGCCGCGAAGGGCCGGGGCCTGTCGACACGATCCGAACCGCTCCTGGAGGCGATGCATGTACAAGACGGTCCTCGTGCCCGTGGATGGCTCCCCCATGGCCACGCGCGCCCTCGACGTGGCATCCGAGATGTGCCGGCTCTTTGGCGCGCGCCTGATCACCTTGTGCGTCTATCGGCATCACTCGCCGCTGGAAGCCTCGCTCTCCATGGTCCGGGTCAAGCAGCCGGCCGAGCGACCGGACGATTCCCTCAAGACCTACGCCAGCGAGATCGCCGCGGCCGCCAAGGCCCGGGCGCTCGATTCCGGTGTCGAGGAGGTCACCGCCTATGCCAAGCGCGGCCAGCCCTCGCGCGCCATCGTTGCCTTCGCCAAGCAGCATGACTGCGACCTGATCGTGCTCGGCGCCCGCGGCAATGGCGACATCGAGGGCTTTCTCCTCGGTTCGGTGTCCCACAAGGTGGCCTCGCTCGCGCCCCAGCATTGCCTGATCGTGCGCTGACACCCATCACTCGGCGGTGGACGCCGGCCAAACCGGCAGTCTATTGAAGGGGATCGACCTCTTCGGACCAGGACTCGCCATGCCACCGGGCCGCATCAAGCTGGACGACCGCGATATCAAGATCCTGACCATCCTCCAGTCGGAGGGTCGGATCCCGAAGGCGACGCTGGCGGAGCGCGTGAACCTGTCGCCGACGCCCTGCTGGGAGCGGCTGAACCGGCTGGAAGAAGCCGGCATCATCGAGGGCTACGGCGCGATGATTGCCGAGAGCACCTACGGGCCGCTCACCGTCCTCTTCGTGATGATGGAGATCGAGAGCCACCGCACGGAGGATTTCGCGGCCTTCGAGGCGGCGATCCGCGACGTGCCGGAGATCGTCGAGTGCTTCTCGGTGTCGGGCGGCTTCGACTATCTCTGCAAGTTCGTCACCCGCGATCTCGCCAGCTACCAGGCGATCATCGACCGGCTTCTGTCGAACGGCTCCGGGGTCAAGCGCTACTTCAGCTATCCGGTGATGACGTCGATCAAGAAGGCGCCGATCCCCATTCAGATGATCGCCGGCACGGCGCGCTGAGGCGCGGGCGACGAGCCATCGCCGCAGCGGCCCTTCGGCAGGAGAGAATTCGCTTCCCGGGCCGATCTATGGCCGACGTCTCGCCTGCGAACGCGATAGCGTTCTCCTGACGGAACAGGAGAGCGCCATGTCTGCAGCGATACGCCATCTCGACACCCTTCACCCTCTGGCCGCGCTGGACGACGCGACGCTGTTCGTCCAGGCGGCTTTTCTGGGCGGGCGCTGGATCACCAGCGAAACGACCGTCGCCGTCACCGATCCGGCCACCGGCGAGACCCTCGGGTTCATCCCCGCTCTGACCGGCGATGACACCGGCCGGGCGATCGACGCGGCCGAAGCCGCGCTGCCGGCCTGGCGCGCCCTGCTGCCGCAGGAGCGGGCGCGGATCCTCAAGCGCTGGCATGACCTGATCCTGGCGTCGCGCGAGGATCTGGCGCTCCTGATGACGCTCGAGCAGGGCAAGCCCCTGGCCGAATCCCGGGGCGAGATCGACTATGCCGCGTCCTTCGTCGACTATTATGCCGAGGAGGCGCGACGTATCGCGGTCGAGGGGCTCACCAGCCATCTGCCGAACGCCCAGATGACGCTCTCCCGCGTGCCGCTGGGCGTCGTCGGTCTGGTGACGCCGTGGAACTTCCCGGCCGCCATGCTGACCCGCAAGGCGGCCGCGGCGCTGGCCGCCGGCTGCACGACAGTGGTCCATCCCTCGTCGGAAACCCCGTTCTCCGCTCTGGCGCTGGCGGCGCTGGCCGAACGCGCCGGCATGCCGGCCGGCGTCTTCAACGTCGTCACCGGCAATGCCGCGACGATCGTCGGCCGCCTCTGCGAGGACCGCCGCGTGCGGGCCATGAGCTTCACCGGCTCGACCGAGATCGGACGGCTGATCGCGGCGCAGGCCGCGCCGACGGTCAAGCGGCTGATCATGGAGCTCGGCGGCCACGCGCCGCTGATGATCTTCGCCGACAGCGATCTCGACCGGGCCGTCGACATCGCCATGGACGCCAAGTTCGCCACCTCCGGGCAGGACTGCCTGGCGGCCAACCGCATCTATGTCGAGCGGTCGATCTACGAGCCGTTCCTCGCCGCCTTCAAGGCGCGGATCGAGGCGCTGGCTGTCGGGCCAGGCCTCGATGCCAGCACGGAGATCGGCCCGCTGATGCACGCCCGCGCCATCGCCAAGGTCGAGGCGCAGGTGCACGACGCGGTCGGCCGCGGCGCCCGCTGCCTCGCTGGCGGTGGCCGCGATTCGGCCGGGCCGCTGTTCTACCGGCCGACGCTGCTGGCCGACGTGCCGGAAGATGCGCTGATCATGCACGAGGAGACCTTCGGCCCCGTTGCCGCCGTCACCCCCTTCGACGCGGAGGACGAGGTTCTGGCCCGCGCCAACGACACTGAATACGGCCTCGTCGCTTACCTGGTGACGCGTGACGCCGCGCGGATCGCCCGCATGACCGCGGCGCTCGAATACGGCATGGTCGCCGTCAACCGGGTCAAGATCACCGGCGCGCCGATCCCCTTTGGCGGCGTCAAGCAGTCGGGCATCGGCCGGGAGGGGGCCCGCCACGGCCTCGAAGCCTTCACCGACCTCAAATATGTCTGTCAGGACATCGGCTGACCGCCGCTTTCGACAGAACCGCATTCAGTCACGACGCATACAGTCAGGAAAGGAGCAGATAATGCTCGACCGGAACAACGAACTCGCCGCCTTCGACCGCGATCATTTCTTCCACCCGTCGACCCATATGGGCAGCCATGCCCGCGGTGAGACGCCGACCAGGGTGATCGCCGGCGGCAAGGGCGCGACCATCGTCGACACCAATGGCCGTGAAAGCCTCGACGCCTTTGCCGGGCTCTATTGCGTCAATGTCGGCTACGGCCAGACCGAGATCGCCGACGCGATCGCGGCGCAGGCGCACAAGCTGCCCTATTACCACGCCTATGTCGGTCACGGCTCCGAGGCGTCGATCCAGCTTGCCAAGATGATCATCGACCGGGCGCCGGACCACATGAGCCGGGTCTATTTCGGCCTGTCGGGATCGGACGCCAACGAGACCAACATCAAGCTGATCTGGTACTACAACAACATTCTCGGCCGACCCGAAAAGAAGAAGATCATCTCGCGCTGGCGCGGCTATCACGGCTCGGGCGTGATGACCGGCTCGCTCACCGGCCTGAAGCTGTTCCACAACGCTTTCGACCTGCCGCGCGCGCCGATCCTGCACACCGAGGCGCCGTATTATTTCCGCCGCGAAGACCGCTCGATGAGCGAGGAGCAGTTCTCGCAGCATTGCGCCGACAAGCTGGAGGAGATGATCCTCGCCGAGGGGCCGGACACCGTCGCCGCCTTCATCGGCGAGCCGATCCTGGGCACCGGCGGCATTGTCCCGCCGCCGGCCGGCTACTGGGAGAAGATCCAGGCGGTGCTGGCAAAATACGACATCCTCCTGGTCGCCGACGAGGTGGTCACCGGCTTCGGGCGTCTCGGCACGATGTTCGGCTCCGAGCATTACGGCATCAAGCCGGACATCATCACCATCGCCAAGGGACTGACCTCGGCCTATGCGCCGCTGTCGGGCAGCATCATCTCCGACAAGGTCTGGGAGGTTCTCGTGCGGGGCTCCGACGAGATGGGCCCGATCGGCCATGGCTGGACCTATTCGGCGCATCCGCTCTGTGCGGCCGCCGGCGTCGCCAATCTCGAACTGATCGACAAGCTCGACCTCGTCGAGAATGCCGGCTCCGTGGGCGCGCATTTCCGCAAGGGCCTCGCCGACGCGCTGGCAGGCCACGCCCATGTCGGCGAGGTGCGCGGCGACGGCCTGATGGCCGCGGTGGAGTTCGTCGAGGACAAGGACGACCGCAAGTTCTTCGATCCGTCGCTGAAGGTCGGACCGCAGATCGCGGCGGCGCTGCTGGAGCGCGGCGTCATCGGCCGGGCCATGCCGGAAGGCGACATTCTCGGCTTCGCGCCGCCCTTCGTCCTGACCCGGGAGGAAGCCGACACGATCGTCGCGCGCACCGCCGACGCGGTCGAGGCGGTGACGGCCAAGCTCACCTGACCCCATCGGCGCCCGTTGCCCAAAAACCGAAAGCGCCCGGCGTTGCCGCCGGGCGCTTTTCGTTGTCGGCTTGAGGCGACGGGTCAGACGGCGAGATATTGCAGCCGCATTTCCTTGTCGTCGATGATCTGCTGCGCGGTACCGTCGAAGACGATCTCGCCCATCTCCAGGATGATCGCGCGGTCGGCCAGATGCAGCGCGGCGATGGCGTTCTGCTCGACCAGGATCGTGGTGATGCCGATCTGCTTGATCTCTTCCAGGATGCGCTCGATTTCCTGCACGATGACCGGCGCCAGCCCCTCATAGGGCTCGTCCAGCAGCAGCAGCTTCACATCCCGGGCCAGTGCCCGGGCGACGGCCAGCATCTGCTGCTCGCCGCCGGACATGGTGATGCCTTCCTGGGTGCGGCGCTCGGCCAGCCGGGGAAAGTGCTCGTAGATCCGCTCCAGCGACCAGCCGATGGGCGGCTCGATCTGCGCGAGCTTGAGATTCTCCTCCACCGTCAGGCCGGCGATGATCCGCCGGTCCTCGGGCACCAGCTGCACGCCGAGCCGGGCCGCTTCGTAGCCCTGCATGGTGTGGAGCGGCTGGCCGTCGAGCCAGATTTCGCCATGCTTCAGCTCCGGCGAACCGGCCCGCGCGATGGTGCGCAGCGTCGAGGTCTTGCCGGCACCGTTGCGGCCGAGCAGGGCGACGATCTCGCCTTCCCGCACCTCGAAGGAGACGCCCTGGACGATGTAGCTCTCGCCGTAATAGGCATGCAGGTCGCGGGCGGCGAAGAAAGGCTGGCCCTCGGACCGGACGGTCTCGGCCCGGGCGCTGCGACCATGCGGCCGGACGGCGTCGATCGTGTCGCTCATAGATGGGCTCCCCCCAGATAGGCTTCCTGCACGCGCGGATCGGCCTTGATCGCCTCCGGCGTGCCTTCGGCGATCACCGTGCCCTGCGCCATCACGCTGACGGTCGAGGCCAGCGAGAACACGACATGCATGTCGTGCTCGATGATCACCTTGGTGATACCGCGCTTGGCGATCGCCTTGAGGAGATCGACCGTATTGTTGGTGTCGGCCCGCGACATGCCGGCGGTCGGCTCGTCGAGCAGCAGCAGCTTCGGCCGCTGGACGAGGCACATCGCCAGCTCCAGCCGCCGCTTGTCGCCACGCGACATGGAATCGACCCGCTGGTGGCGCTGGGCGGCCAGGTTGAGGTCCTCGAGGATCTCCTCGGCCTCTTCCAGCACGACACGCCGGTCGTTGGCGCGTCCCCAGAGATTGATCTTGAAGGCGCCGTCCTTGCGGGCGAAAGCCGGGATCATGACGTTTTCCATGACCGTCAGCTCGGCGAAGGTCTCCGGCGTCTGGAACACCCGCGCGATGCCGGCCTGGTTGATCTCGTACGGATTGTGCCCGAGCAGCGGTGCGCCGTTGAACTCGACGGTGCCTTCGTCCGGCACGATCCGCCCGACCAGCGTGTTGAGCAGGGTCGACTTGCCGGCGCCGTTCGGCCCGATGATCGCGTGGACCGTGCCTTCCTTGACCCTGAGATTGACGTCGTCGAGGGCTTTCAGGCCGCCGAAGCGCTTGCTGACGCCGTTGATGGTGAGAATGTCCATGCCGGCTCTTTCTATTCGTGGTTCGCGCGGGCAGCGGCGGTGTCGCCGGTGGTCCCGTCAGCCGGTTTGGGCTTGTGGAACAGGGCGCCGATGCGGCGCAGCCCCTCCATGATCCCGCCCGGCAGGAAGATGACGATGACCATGAACAGGAGGCCGAGCGTCAGGTGCCAGCCTTCGCCGACGAAGGGGCTGGTGATCTCGACCGCCAGGTTCTGTGCCCAGCCGGGCAGGAAGTCGAAGCTGCGATAGAGGAAGCCGTCATTGAAGGACGAGAAGATCTGCTCGAGATACTTCATCACGGCCGCGCCGATCACCGGACCGAGCAGCGTGCCGACGCCGCCGAGAATGGTCATCAGCACGACCTCGCCCGACGCCGTCCACTGCATCCGGTCGGCGCCGGCGAGGGGATCGGTGACCGCCAGGAGGCCGCCGGCGAGGCCGGCATACATGCCCGAGATGACGAAGGCGGTGAGAAGATAGGGGCGGGCGGCAAAGCCGGTATAGCCCATGCGGTTCTGGTTCGACTTGATGGCGAACAGCATCATGCCGAAGGTCGAGTTGCGGATCCTGAGCGCCAGGAAGAAGCCGAGGACCAGCAGGATCGCGCAGAAATAGAAGCCCGGATAGCCCTGCAGCTCGATGCCGAAGAAGTTCGGCTTGGGCAGGCCCGCGCCGACTTCGCCCAGCGCCCGGTCGATCAGCCGCGGATCTGAGCGGGATATCTGCAGTCCGGTCTCGCCGTTGGTGATCGGCGTCAGCACCGAATAGGCGAGATTGTAGGACATCTGCGCGAAGGCGAGCGTCAGGATCGAGAAGTAGATGCCGGCGCGGCGCAGGCAGACGAAGCCGATGACCAGCGCCAGGAGCCCGGCGACGATGATCGCGAAGGGGATCGCGAAGATCGCGTTCATCGACAGGAGCTTGAACATCCAGACCGCGGCGTAGGATCCGGTGCCCAGGAACGCCGCATGGCCGAAGGACAGATAGCCGGAGAAGCCGAACAGGATGTTGAAGCCGATCGCGAAGATCCCGAAGATCGCGAATTTCTGCAGGATGTCCGGATAGCCCGCGCCGATCGGCGTCAGCCAGATCGGCATGGTCAGGACGGCCGCCGCGAAGATCGCGGTGAAGGCGTAGTCGCCCATCGTGGTCGCGAAGAACGGCCGCGTGTCGCGGGTCTTGCGGGTGGTCTCGTGCGGCGTGCCGCCGAGGTCGGTCGAGGTGATGGCGCTGTTCATCGATCAGGCCTCCATGACGCCCTTGCGGCCCATCAGTCCACGCGGGCGGACCAGCAGGACGACGACGGCAACAAGGTAGATGATGATCTGGTCGATGCCCGGCAGGATCGCCTTGATCTCGGTCATCGAGGAGAAGGACTGCAGGATGCCGAGCAGGAAGCCTGCGACCACGGCGCCGCCCAGCGACCCCATGCCGCCGACGACGACGACCACGAAGGACAGCACCAGGAAGTCCATGCCCAGATGGTAGTTGGGTGATAGGATCGGCGTGTACATGACGCCCGCCAGCCCGGCGACGACGGCGGCAAGGCCGAAGACGATCGAGAACTTGCGGCCGATATTGATGCCGAGCAGGCCCACCGTCTCGCGGTCCGCCATGCCGGCCCGCACCACCATGCCGAAGGTGGTGAGCTGCAGGAAGGCGAAGACCGCGCCGATGATGGCCAGCGAGAACAGGAAGTAGACGATGCGCCACATCGGATAGCTGAGGCCGGGAATGCCGAACCACTGGCCGATATCCGCGCTGCCGGCGAAGGCCGGGGGAGCGGTCATCGGGATCGGATTGGCGCCGAAATAGTGCTTGACGATCTCCTGCAGGACGATGGCGAGGCCGAAGGTCACGAGGATCTGCTCGGCATGGCTGCGCTTGTAGAAGAAGCGGATCAGGCCGCGCTCCATCGCCAGGCCGACGAGCAGCATGAAGGGGATCGCGACGAGGATCGACAAGGGAACCGACCAGTCGAGGATCGTGCGGCCGGTCTCACCGAACCAGATCTCCAGATAGGGGACTTCCTTGTAGGCCTCGAAGAAGGTCACGCTCTCGTCGCGCACGCGCTCGGAGATCGACAGGACCATGGAGAAGGCGACGGCGCAGAAGGCGCCGAGCATGAAGAGGGCGCCGTGGGCGAAATTGACCACCCCGAGCGTACCGAAGATCAGGGTCAGGCCGAGGGCGATGAGCGCATAGGCCCCGCCCTTGTCGAGACCGTTGAGGATCTGAAGAATGATGGCGTCCATGTGCCCCTTGGTCGCTCCTGGCATTGCCGCTTTGAATTGTCGGGGTCGATACGCGCGGCCCTGGCGAGCGGCAGTTCGATTGCCTCGTGTCGCCGTCGCCCGCTGGGCCGGCGCCTGTCGTCTTGATGTCTGCGATGCTGGACGGTCGCCGGCATGTCTGCCGGCGACCTGATCGGATCAGGATGCGATCAGCATTCCTTGGCGTCGTAGGGACCGAGTTCGCCGCCGAAGATCGACGCGTCGTAGGTCACGTCGTCGCGCGGCACGACCTTGACGATCTCCATCAGGTCGAACTGGTTGGTCGGCTCCTGCTTGCCGCGCACGACCAGCACGTCCTTGAAGCACTGGTGGTCCTCGGCGCGGTAGAGCGTCGGGCCATTGCCCATGCCATCGAACTCGAAGCCTTCCAGCGCCTTGATCAGCTCCGGCGGATAGAAGGTGCCGGCGGTCTCGGCGGCGTTGGCGTAGAGCAGCGTCTGGACGTAGCAGGTGTGGGCGGCCTGCGACGGCGGGCTGCCATATTCCTCGCCGAAGGACTTAGAGAACGCCTTGGTGGCGGCGTTGTCGAGCTTCCAGTCCCAGTTGGCGGTGCCCAGGATGCCCTTCACGGCTTCGCCCGCACCCTGTGCCATCAGCTCGGAGAACAGCGGCACGACGATCTGGAAGTCCTTGCCGTTGACCTGCTTGGAGCGCATGTCGAACTGGGTGACGGCCTGGCGCAGCGAATTGACCATGTCGCCGCCGTAATGGTTCAGGATCAGGACGTCGGCGCCCGAATTCAGGACCGGCGTCAGATACTGCGAGAAGTCGCCGGCGCCGAGCGGGGTGCGAACGGCCTCCACCGTCTCCCAGCCGAGCCCTTCGGTGGCGTTCTTGATCGACTCTTCCTGGGTCCAGCCCCAGGTGTAGTCGGCGGTCAGATGGTAGGCGCGGCGATCCTTGCCGTATTCCTCGGCCAGGATCGGGCCGAGCGCCTGGCCGGACATGTAGGCGTTGAAGAAGTGGCGGAAGCCGTAGCGCCGCTTGTCCTTGCCGGTGGTGTCGTTGGAGTGGGTCAGGCCGGCCATGAACATCACGCCCATGTCCTGGCACAGCGACTGCACCGCCACGGCGACGCCCGAGGACGAACCGCCGGAGATCATGATCGCCTTGTCGGCCTCGATCATGCGCTTGGCCGAGGCGCGGGCCGCGTCGGACTTGGTCTGGGTGTCGCCGGTCACGAAGGCGACCTTCTTGCCCAGGATGCCGTTGCCCTTGAGGTTGGACGGCTGCATCGTCGACAGCATGCCGCCGTCGCCTTCGCCGTTCAGGTGCTTGACCGCCAGCTGGAAGGCGCGCAGCTCGTCGGCGCCTTCATCGGCATACGGACCAGACTGCGGCACGTTGAAGCCGAGCGTCACGGTGCCACCGGACGGGTTGTTGCAGAATGCCTGATCCTGCGCCCAGGCTCCACGCGTGAAGACATGCGGCATGGCGAGACCCGCCGTGATGCCGGCGCCGGTCGTCAGCAGTCGACGACGGCTCCATCCGTCCTTGTAAAATGCCATTGGTCACCTCCCGATTATCCCATTCCGGCCGTAGCGGCAGACAGCACGACATATCGATCGCCCGCCCCAGATCCCGCCGGATGACGCGCATCGTCCACGAGTCCGCGGTTTTCGACTATAGTACTTTCGGATGAACCGGCTTCGACGTCTGTCCTATATTGTCCCTCCGCGCGATAATGCAGTGCAATATTGCAATGCAGCAATATCAATCTGCGCCATGACTGGCCGGTTGCTGGCGGGGCGCGAGCCGGTGTCGGGCCGGGCTTGCCGGATGACCATGGCGGGCGCTGCGACCGGCTGGCGAGTTGACCTTCGCACGGGGAGGGGAGACCTTCGCCGCCAACGCCGGCAGCCGGGATGAGACCGGCACGATTCGCGGTCGATCCCGAACGCCCGTCCTGCGGACGGTCGGGGTCAGGGAGGAACAGGACGATGTTCGACAAGAGCATGAATTTCGCGCTTGGCGAGGAGATCGACGCGCTGCGCGACATGGTGCGCCGCTTCGCGCAGGAACGGATCGCCCCCCGCGCGTCGGAGATCGACCGGACCAACGAATTCCCGAACGAGCTCTGGAAGGAGCTCGGCGCCCTCGGGCTCCTCGGCGTCACGGTGGAGGAGGAATATGGCGGCTCGGCCATGGGCTATCTCGCCCATTGCGTCGCAATCGAGGAGATCTCGCGCGCCTCGGCCTCGGTGGGCCTGTCCTATGGCGCCCATTCCAATCTCTGCGTCAACCAGATCCGGCGCAACGGGACCGCCGAGCAGAAGGCGAAATACCTGCCGAAGCTCGTCTCGGGCGAGCATGTCGGATCGCTCGCCATGTCGGAATCCGGCGCCGGCTCGGACGTCGTCGGCATGAAACTGCGGGCCGACAAGCGCAACGACCGCTTCGTCCTCAACGGCACCAAGATGTGGATCACCAACGGTCCCGACGCCTCGACCCTGATCGTCTACGCCAAGACCGATCCGGATGCCGGCCCGCGCGGCATCACGGCCTTCCTGATCGAGAAGGACATGGCCGGCTTCTCGACCGCCCAGAAGCTCGACAAGCTCGGCATGCGCGGCTCCAACACCTGCGAGCTGGTGTTCCAGGATTGCGAGGTGCCCTACGAGAATATCCTCGGCGAGGAGGGCGGCGGCGCCAAGGTGCTGATGAGCGGCCTCGACTACGAACGGGTGGTGCTCTCGGCCGGGCCCCTCGGCATCATGGCCGCCTGTCTCGACGTCGTCGTGCCCTATGTCCACGAGCGCGAGCAGTTCGGCCAGCCGATCGGCGAGTTCCAGCTGATGCAGGGCAAGCTCGCCGACATGTATGTCACGATGAATGCCTGCCGGGCCTATGTCTACGCCGTGGCGGCGGCCTGCGATCGCGGCGAGACCAGCCGCAAGGATGCGGCGGGTTGCATCCTCTATGCCGCCGAGAAGGCGACCCAGATGGCGCTGGAGGCGATCCAGGCGCTGGGCGGCAACGGCTATATCAACGACTATCCGACCGGCCGGCTGCTGCGCGATGCCAAGCTCTACGAGATCGGCGCCGGCACCTCGGAAATCCGCCGCATGCTGATCGGCCGCGAGCTGTTCCGGGAGACCGCGTAGGTGGCGGTCCTCACCTCGTCCATCTCGCCGCGCTCGGACGCCTTCGCGGCCAATCGCGACGCCATGGCCCGGCAGATGCAGGCAGTCGAGGCGGCCGCCGAAGCCGCCATGGCGGGCGGCGGCGACAGGGCCCGCGAGCGGCATCTGTCACGCGGCAAGCTGCTGCCGCGCGACCGGGTGGAGGGCCTGCTCGATCCCGGCTCGCCGTTTCTGGAGGTCGGTCTGTTCGCCGCCCACGGGCTTTACGAAGGCGCGGTGCCGGCCGCCGGCATGATCGCCGGCATCGGCCGGGTGGCGGGCCGCGAGGTGATGGTGCTCGCCAACGACGCCACGGTGAAGGGCGGGACCTACTTTCCCACGACGGTGAAGAAGCATCTGCGGGCCCAGGAGATCGCCGAGCAGAACGGCCTGCCCTGCGTCTATCTGGTCGATTCCGGCGGCGCCAACCTGCCGAACCAGGACGAGGTCTTCCCGGACCGCGATCATTTCGGCCGCATCTTCTACAACCAGGCGCAGATGTCGGCGAAGAGCATCCCCCAGATCGCCGTCGTCATGGGCTCCTGCACCGCCGGCGGCGCCTATGTGCCGGCGATGAGCGACGAGACCATCATCGTGCGCAACCAGGGCACGATCTTCCTCGCCGGCCCGCCGCTGGTGAAGGCGGCCACGGGCGAGGTGGTCTCGGCCGAGGATCTGGGCGGCGGGGACGTCCATACGCGGCTGTCCGGCGTTGCCGACCATCTCGCCAATGACGATCTCCACGCGCTGGAACTGGCTCGCCGGGCCGTCGCCAATCTGAACCGGCCGAAACCGTTCACGGTGGAACTGCAGGCGCCCGAGGCGCCGGCCTACGATCCGGAGGAACTGCTCGGCATCGTGCCGGCCGACCCGAAGACGCCCTACGACGTGCGCGAGGCCATCGCCCGCATCGTCGACGGCTCGCGCTTCGACGAGTTCAAGGCGCGCTACGGGCCGACGCTGGTCTGCGGCTTTGCCCATGTCTGCGGCATCCCGGTCGGTATCGTCGCGAACAACGGCGTGCTGTTCGCCGAGAGCGCCGTGAAGGGCGCGCATTTCGTCGAGCTCTGCTCGCAGCGCAAGATCCCGCTGGTCTTTCTGCAGAACATCACCGGCTTCATGGTCGGCCGGGCCTATGAGGCCGGCGGCATCGCCAAGCACGGCGCCAAGCTGGTCACCGCCGTCGCCACCACCTCGGTGCCCAAGGTGACCATGCTGATCGGCGGCTCCTACGGCGCAGGCAATTACGGCATGTGCGGCCGGGCCTACAGCCCACGTTTCCTGTGGACCTGGCCGAACAGCCGCATCGCCGTGATGGGCGGCGAGCAGGCGGCCGGCGTGCTGGCGACGGTCAAGCGCGACGGCATCGAACGGCACGGTGGCGGATGGTCGGCCGAGGACGAAGCCGAGTTCAAGCGCCCGACCATCGAGATGTTCGAGCGCCAGAGCCATTCGCTCTACGCCTCTGCGCGCCTGTGGGACGACGGCATCGTCAATCCGGCCAAGACCCGCGAGATACTGGCCCTGTCGCTCTCGGCCTCGCTGAACGTGCCGATCCCGGAGACGCGGTTCGGCCTGTTCCGGATGTGATCTGACATCGGAGGCGACGATGAAACACCCGGTCAGTCTGCAGCTCGACGAGACGATGCTCGAAAGCCTCGGTGTGGGTGCCGGGCGGAATCTTCGCCCTGTGAATATGGCATTCGGCACGAACTTGGCTGCCGCCGCACCGCGCGCACTCAAGAATAGCTGGTCCAATCTGCCGGAGATCGCATGATGCCTGCACCAATCCGATCTCTCCTCATCGCCAATCGCGGCGAGATCGCCTGCCGGGTGACCCGCACGGCGAAGCGGCTCGGCGTCCGGACCGTTGCCGTGTTCTCCGACGCCGATCGCGATGCCATGCATGTCGCCATGGCCGACGAGGCGGTGCGGATCGGACCCGCGGCGGTGGCCGACAGCTATCTGCGCGGCGACCGGATCATCGAAGCCGCCCGCCGTACCGGCGCCGAGGCCATTCATCCGGGCTATGGTTTCCTGTCCGAGAACCCGGATTTCGTCGATGCCGTCACGGCGGCGGGGCTGATCTTCGTCGGCCCGTCGGCGTCCGCTATTCGGGCGATGGGGCTGAAGGATGCCGCCAAACGGTTGATGCACGAGGCCGGCGTGCCGGTGGTGCCCGGCTATCACGGCGACGCGCAGGACCCGGAGTTTCTGGCCGGCGAGGCCGACCGGATCGGCTATCCGGTGCTGATCAAGGCGCGGGCCGGCGGCGGCGGCAAGGGCATGCGCCGGGTCGACGATCCGGCGGAGTTCCGCACCGCGCTGGAGGGCGCAATGCGGGAAGGGCAGGCGTCCTTCGGCGATCCCCACTGCCTGATCGAGAAATATGTCGAGAAGCCGCGGCATATCGAGATCCAGGTCTTCGGCGACAGCCATGGCAACGCCGTGCACCTCTTCGAGCGCGACTGTTCCCTGCAGCGGCGCCACCAGAAGGTGATCGAGGAAGCGCCGGCACCGGGCATGCCGGACGATATGCGCGCGGCCATGGGCGAGGCGGCGGTCACCGCGGCCAAGGCCATCGGCTATGCCGGCGCCGGCACGATCGAGTTCATCGTCGACGCCTCCGACGGGCTGCGGCCCGACCGGTTCTGGTTCATGGAAATGAACACCCGCCTGCAGGTCGAGCATCCGGTCACCGAGGCGATCACCGGGCTGGATCTGGTCGAGCTGCAATTGCGCGTCGCCTCCGGCGAGCCGCTGCCCTTCGCCCAGTCCGATCTGGCGATCGACGGCCACGCCTTCGAGGCGCGGATCTATGCCGAGGATGCGGCGCGCGGCTTCCTGCCGGCGACCGGCACGCTGACCCAGCTTCGGTTTCCGGCGGCAGGCGCCCGCATCGACACCGGGGTGCGGGAAGGCGACCGGATCACCCCGCATTACGACCCGATGATTGCCAAGCTGATCGTCCACGGGCCCGACCGCGCGAGTGCGCTGGGGCTGTTGCGCGCCGCGCTGGCCGAGACACGCATTGCCGGGTCGGTGACCAACGTCGCCTTCCTGTCGCGGCTGGCACGCCATGCGGATTTCGCGGCCGGCGACGTCGATACCGGCCTGATCGGCCGCGACCAGGAGGCGCTGACCGCGCCTGAAGCCCGCTCCGCCGAAGCCGCGGCAATTGCCGCCCTGGCGCAGCTCGGCCATGTCCCGGCAGCCGGCGAAGGGTCGGGCGATCGGGACGCCGATCCCTGGGCACGCTTGCGCGGCTTTCGCGCCTGGGGCGTTGCCCGGCAGGCCGCGCGCTTCGAAGGCGAGGGGAACACCCGCCACGACCTGATCGTCTCCGATCTCGGCAGTGGCCGCTTCTCGGTCGCAGCCGAGGGGGAGACATTGGAACTGGCGCTGGCCGAGTCTCCCAGCGGCGACACGATCCGCGTCGAGGCCGATGGCCGCGTCTTCGGCGCCGCAATTGCCCGTGAGCCCGACGCATTGACCGTCTTCCTCGACGGGGCGGCGCATCGTTTCGCCGATTACAGCGCCATTGCCCATGCCGACGAGGGCGCCGGGGGAGACCGCGTCGCCGCGCCGATGCCCGGTCTGGTCAAGCTGGTCGCCGTGAAGGCCGGCGCCATTGTGACGAAGGGCGAGGCGCTGATCGTGCTCGAGGCCATGAAGATGGAGCACACGCTGAAAAGCCCGCGCGACGGCACGGTCGCCGAGCTGCTGGTGGCCGAGGGCGATCAGGTCGAGGATGGCGCGCTGCTTCTGGCGCTGGAGCCGGAGGCCGGATGACCCTCACCCTCCACCATTGCCACGAGGCGCGCTCGATGCGCTCGCTCTGGCTGATCCAAGAGCTGGGGCTGGACGTGGACGTGATCGTCCATCCCTTTGGCCGCGAGTTGCGCGATCCCGCCTATCTTGCGGTCCATCCGCTGGGCCGGGTACCGGCGCTGGTCGACGGGCCGGTGACTTTGTTCGAGAGCGGCGCCATCGCCGAATATCTCTGTGAGACCTATGGACGCGATTCCGGCCTCTGGCGGGCGCCTGGCACGCCGGAGCGGGCCGAATGGCTGCAATGGCTGCATTATGCCGAGACGGTCTCGGTGCATGTGGCGAGCCTGACCCAGCAGATCCTGGTCATCACCGATCCGGCGCTGCAGTCGCCGACCCTTGTGAAACTGGAGACGCGGCGTCTGGAAAAGGCGCTCGGCGTCGTCGAGGACCGGCTGGAGGGCCGCGACCACCTGCTGTCCTCGGGCTTCTCGGCGGTGGATGTCGGGGTCGGCTACAGCATCCACATCGCGCGGCTGTTCACCGACCTCGCCGCGTTTCCGCAGGTCGCGGCCTATTACGCGCGTCTGGCTGAACGGCCGGCCTTCCGTGCCGCGCTGCCAGCCCCGGATGCTGCCTATCGCATCTATACGCGCGAACGCTATATCGAGCCGTCATGACAGCGCCCGACATCACCCTTTTCGAGATGAGCCCGCGCGACGGGCTGCAGAACGAAAAGCGCCTGATCGCCACGGACGACAAGATCCGGCTCGTCGATCTCCTGTCCGCCTGCGGCTTCGCCAAGATCGAGGTCACCAGCTTCGTTTCGCCGAAATGGGTGCCGCAACTGGCCGATGCAGCAAGCGTGCTGGCCGGCATCGCCCGGCAGCCGGGCATCGTCTATACGGCGCTCACTCCCAACCTGCGCGGCTTCGAGGCGGCGCTTGCGGCGAAAGCCGACGAAGTGGCGATCTTCGGGGCAGCCTCGGAGAGCTTCAGCCGGAAGAACATCAATTGTTCGATCGCCGAGAGCCTCGAGCGGTTCCGCCCGGTGGCGGAGGCGGCGAAGGCCGCAGGCGTGCCGGTGCGCGGCTATGTCTCCTGCGTCACCGACTGCCCCTATGAGGGACCGGTTGCACCCTGCGCGGTGGCTTCCGTCACCGAGGCGCTCCTCGCCATGGGCTGCTACGAGGTCTCGCTCGGCGACACGATCGGCCATGGCACGCCCGAGACCATCGCCGCGATGCTGACGGCGGTGCTGGACGTTGCGCCGGCGGAGCGGCTCGCTGGCCATTACCACGACACCACCAACCGCGCGCTCGACAACATCACCGCCAGCCTGGAATTCGGCCTGCGGACCTTCGACGCCGCCGTCGGCGGGCTGGGCGGCTGCCCCTATGCGCCCGGCGCCAAGGGCAATGTCGACACGCTGAAGGTCGACGCGCTGCTGCGGGAGCGCGGCTTCGAAACGGGGCTGGATGCCACTGCGCTGGCAGAGGCCGCCGCCTTCGCGCGCACGCTGCGACCGGCCGATCCCGCGGACGCCTGATCGCATGACGGCCGGCAGGCCGGGGAGACACCATGACCGACACGATCCGCATCGACACCGACGACAGGGGCGTTGCGACGCTCACTTTGGCGCGACCCGAGCGCCACAACGCCATGGATGCGGCGATGATCGGCGAATTGAACGCGGCGGCGCATCAGCTCGGGGGAGATCCGGCGGTGCGGGTGATCATCCTGACCGGTGAAGGGCGCAGCTTTTCGGCCGGCGCCGATCTCAACTGGATGAAGGCCCAGTTCGCCGCCACCCGGGAGGACCGCATCGCCGAGGCGATGAAACTCGCCGGTATGCTCAGGGCGCTGAACGAATTGCCGAAACCCCTGATCGGCCGGATCAACGGCCAGGCTTTTGGCGGTGGTCTCGGGCTGATCTCGGTCTGCGACGTCGCCATCGCCAGCGACGCGGCGCGCTTTGCCTTCACCGAGGCGAAGCTCGGCCTGATCCCGGCGACGATCTCGCCCTACGTCCTGGCCCGCATGGGCGAAGGCCGGGCCCGAAGGGTCTTCATGTCGGCCCGCCTGTTCGGCGCGGCCGAGGCTGTCGATCTCGGGCTTCTGGCGAAGGCGGTTCCGGCGGATGAGCTGGATGCGGCGATTGCCGCCGAAGTGACGCCCTATCTCGCCTGCTCGCCCGCCGCGGTGGCCGCGTCCAAGGCCCTGGCCCGGTCGTTGGGGCCGGTCATCGACGATGCGACGCTGGAGGAGACTGCCCGCCGGCTGGCCGACACCTGGGAGACGGCCGATGCCCGTGAGGGTGTCGGCGCCTTTTTCGACAAGCGGGCTCCCACCTTCGCCGGCTGACGCCGTCCGGTCTGCAGCCGCAAAGGGGTGCGGCCGCAGAATGATCGGTCTATTCGCCCGCGAGGCAGCTCCGCAGCGAGCCCGCCAGATTGCCGATCAGGGTGAAATACAGCTCCGGCCCCTCGGGGATGTCTGCGCCCTCCGGGTCGAGCACGCCGGAACGCGCGCCCGATCCCTCGATCGCCACGTCGACGAGCTGCGGCTCGAACTGGGGTTCGGCGAAGACGCAGGCGGCGCGGCTGTCGCGTACCTTCGCCTGGATCTCGGCGATTCGCTGGGCGCCCGGAAGTCGGTCGGGACTGACGGTGATGGAGCCTGCCGCCTGCACGTCGAAGCGTTGCTCGAAATACTGGTAGGCGTCATGGAAGACGATGAAGGGCGTGCCGCGGACATCGGCGAGCTGCCCGTCGATGTCGGCGATCAGCCCCGCCAGCCGCGCATCGAGCTCCTTGGCGTTGTCCCGGTATCTGGCGGCGTTCTCGGGGTCGGCATCCGCCAGGACGCTGGCGATATGAGCGGTCATGGCGCGGGCATTCAGCGGGTCGAGCCAGACATGCATGTCCAGTTCGCCATGATCGTGGCCATGCGCATCGGCGCTGTGTTCGGCCTCGTGATCGGCATGGTCGTGCGCTTCGCTGGCGTGCTCCCCGTCCTTGTGGTCGCCGTCGGCCTGCGCATCCTGTTCATGGCCGGTCTCGCCGTGCCCGTTGCCCTCATGCCCGGCCTCGTCGTGACCGTCTTCCTCGTCCTCATGCTCCTCGAACGGGCCGCCCTCGCGGAAGGGCAGTGTTTCCAGGCCCGGCGTGTCGATCAGCTCGACGCTGGTGGCGTCGCCGGCCATCGTCCCGATCGGCTTGACGAGGAACGTCTCCAGCGCATCGCCGACCCAGAAGACGATGTCGGCGTCCTGCAGGGCTGCGGCATCCGACGGCTTCATGGCGTAGGTATGCGGCGACGCCGAACCCGCGACCAGCAGCGTCGGCTCGCCGACGCCCGCCATGACCGACGAGACGAGCGAATGGACCGGCTTGATCGACGCGATGACCTTGGGCGCCTCGGCCTGTGCCGGCGCGAAGGATGCCAGCGACGTGGCGCTGGCGAGAAGCAGGAGGCGAAGCATGCGCATGGGGAGAACCTTCCAGTTTCGAGGCGAAGTGATATGTTATGTCATAACGTCTGGCTTGCGTAATGCTATAACGTCTGCCATATCGCTCGACAAGCCCTCATTCGCAGGTATCGCATGCGCCACCAGCCTCCGACGAAACCGAATGCCCTGGTTGAAATGCGGGGGGTCGGCGTGCGCCGGTCCGGCCGCTGGCTGGTGCGCGGCATCGACCTGACCTTGCGGCGCGGCGAGATCGTCACCCTGATCGGGCCGAACGGCTCCGGCAAGTCGACGACGGCCCGCAGCGCCATCGGCGTGCTGACCCCGGACGAAGGCACTGTGCGCCGCGCCGCGAAGCTGACCATCGGCTATGTCCCCCAGAAGCTGTCCATCGACTGGACCTTGCCGCTGAGCGTCGAACGGCTGATGACGCTGACCAAACCGGCCACACGCCCCGCCGTCGAAGCGGTGCTGGGGCGCGTCGGCATCGGGCATCTGGCACGCTCGGAAGTGCACCATCTGTCCGGGGGCGAGTTCCAGCGGGCACTGCTTGCAAGAGCCATGCTGCGCAAGCCCGATCTCCTGGTCCTCGACGAGCCGGTGCAGGGCGTCGACTTTTCCGGCGAGGTGGCACTCTACGATCTGATCTCCGACATCCGGGACAGCGAGGGCTGCGGCATCCTGCTGGTCTCCCACGACCTGCACGTGGTGATGGCCAAGACCGACACGGTGGTCTGCCTCAACGGTCATGTCTGCTGCCAGGGCTCGCCCCAGTCGGTCGCGTCCTCGCCGGCCTATCAGCGCATGTTCGGCCCGCGCGCCGCCGAGACGCTGGCGATCTACGCCCATCATCACGATCATGCCCATCTGCCGGACGGGCGGGTGCGCTTCGCCGACGGCACCATCGGCGACGAATGCACCCCCGTCGCCGGGCACCATGGCGCGCACGATCACCATGCCGGCCATGACCATCATCACCACGGGCCGCACGCAACGACGGCTGAAGCCGAGGAAGCGGGCACGATTAGCAAGGAGCCCGTCGATGCTCGATGATTTCTTCGTCCGCGCGGTGCTCGCCGGCATCGGCATCGCGCTCGTCGCGGGCCCCCTCGGCTGCTTCGTCGTGTGGCGGCGCATGGCCTATTTCGGCGACACCATGGCCCATTCGGCGCTGCTCGGCGTCGCGCTGTCCACCGCCTTCGAGATCGACCTGATGCTCGGCGTCTTCGGCGTCGCGGCGATCGTCGCCGCCGCGTTGGTCCTCCTGCAGCGGCGTGGCGGGCTCTCCACCGATGCGCTGCTGGGTATCCTGTCCCATTCCACTTTGGCCCTCGGACTGGTGCTGATCGCATTCATGACCTGGGTGCGGATCGACCTGATGGGCTTCCTCTTCGGCGACATTCTCGCCGTCTCCCGCGTCGATCTCCTGGCGATCTATCTCGGCGGCATGGTGATTCTCGTCGGCATGCTGTTCCTGTGGCGTCCTCTCTTGGCGTCGACGGTCAGTGCGGAGCTCGCCGAGGCCGAGGGCCTGTCGCCCGAGCGGACCCGCTTCCTGTTCATGCTTCTGATGGCGCTGGTCATCGCCATCGCCATGAAGATCGTCGGCATCCTGCTGATCACCTCGCTGCTGATCATCCCCGCCGCCACCGCCCGGCGCTTCGCCGCGACGCCGGAACTGATGGCGCTGCTGGCCGCCGGCATCGGTGCGGCCGCGGCGGCGGGGGGCCTGTTCGGCTCCTTGCATTTCGACACGCCGTCGGGCCCGTCCATCGTCGTTGCCGCGCTCGCCCTGTTCCTTGTCAGCCTGCTGCCGTGGCCATTGCGCGGCGCGGCGCGCGACCCGGCCGCGGAGGCATCGCAATGAGTGCCCGACCGAATCTCACCCGCAATCAGAGCCTGGTCTTCGAGACGCTTGACGGGGCCGACGAACCGCTGAGCGCCTACACCATTCTCGATCGTCTGCGAGACGAGGGGTTTCGCGCGCCGCTGCAGGTCTATCGCGCCCTCGACAAGCTGATCGATTGCGGCCTGATCCACCGGATCGACAGCCGCAAGGCCTTCGTCGCCTGTACCCATCCGGGCGAGCATCACGGCAGCGCCATGATCGCCTTCGGCATCTGCGAATCTTGCGCCCGCGTCTGGGAATTCTCCGACGATGTGATCTGCGAAAGGCTGCAGGGCTGGGCGGAATCGGAAGGCTTCCGGCCGGTCCGCACCTCGATCGAGATCAACGGCCGCTGCGCGGAATGCAGCCGGAACGAGGCCGGGACCTGAGCCGTCCGGCGCCGGATCGCGAGAGCGCAAGCAGGCCGTCGGCACCGCCGGCGGAAAATACGAAATTTGCACGACAGAATGCGTGATCTGCGCTTGCAGGCGAAGGACACCGTCGCTATACACCGCGGCGCAGGTCACGGAGTGTAGCGCAGCCTGGTAGCGCACCTCGTTCGGGACGAGGGGGTCGCAGGTTCGAATCCTGCCACTCCGACCAGCATCTTCAGGGGTTTGCGAGAGGTTCCCGGCCTCGATGATCCGAACCCCGACAGTTTCCCCGACAGATTGGTTCCTGGTAGCGTCGGGCAAGCTGGGAACGCTAGGGTTCTTTTACCCGATCCCCGACGGCAAAGGCCGACCGCATGTTCCTCGCTCACTGGACCCAGGCACGGCTGATGGACCGCATCGGGGCAGACGTGCGGCGCCGCACGGACCTCCTGCAGGATCTGTTTGGTGTCGGTGAACGGACGGCGCAGCGATGGGCGACGTGCAAGCAGGATATGAACCGGGATGTGATCATCAAGCTCGGGACCGCCCTCAGCCAGATGGACGCCATTCGCAAGGAGATGGAAGCGGACGAACGGCCCAATGTTCTGTTGAAATGGGCCGCTGCAAAGCTAAAAGTTGAACCAATCGACTGACGGGTTCCTAACGGGTCTCTGCTAGTGTCCTGACTCCCCGGCGGTACTGACCGCCATACAGGTCAGGACCTCGATATGACACAGGACGCGCAATCCGCGCCGCTTTCCCCTCACGACGGCATCGGTGGTTTCCAGGTGCGCCTCCGGCGCAATGAAGAACTGTCCGCACGTATTGTCGCGGGCGACCACTTTCCCTCCATTGAAGAAATCGCCAGCGGCCTGCCGATGTTTCGCGAATCGATCCGCGAAGACGTACGCAAGCTGGCCGAGGTTTTGGAAGTTCGAGGCGACACGACGGCTCGCTTCCGCAAGCTGTTGCGGCTTTATGCCGACACCGGCACCGAGCGGGATCTCGATTCCGTCGTCGCAGCCAGCGAGAAGACGCTGTCGCCGCTCGACATGATCCACGCCCGGATCTGGCTGTATAATCTCACGCAGCGGTGGCCTGCCGCGATCGACGACTGTCCCGCGCCGGTCCGGTATGCCTGCGAGAGGGGCCTTGCTCGGGTCTGGCTTGAGGGCCTCATCTCCGATTTCCCGTCCACCGACGACAGGATTTTCGACGTCGGCCGCCAGAAGGCACGCCTGTCGCAGGGCGTGACCGCTGGTGTCCTGCAGGCCATCAACACGCTGATTGTCGGCCTGTCGATCCGCCGCGAGCATGGGATCGTCACGGACGCATCGCTCGCTCCCATCGTTTCTCTTTTGAAGCAGGATGGCTGGTTCGAACGGCGCGAAGAGCAGGCCGCGACGCCCAGCAATTTGAGCAAGCTCCGCAAGTCCGCGCCGGACGACGAGGGCAACATCGGCAAGCCCCGCGTGCCGAAGGGCATGCCGGCGGTCATCGTCTACGACAAGCAGACGACACTGAGCGGTAGCACGGCGTCGCGGGATCTGCGCAAGAGCCTGGATCGGATCGCCGGCAACCCGGTGCCGATCCGCGAGGTCATCCAGGACGTGCGGCAGATGCTGCTCGACGAATGGCCGCACGCGGGCCCGGTCATCAACCGGCTGATCGGCAAGATGCGGGTCGGCGATCCGATCCGTATCCGGCCGCTGCTGCTCGTCGGGGAGCCGGGAACGGGCAAGACCAGTCTGCTGCAAGCGTTTGCAGCGTTTCTGGAGTTGCCTTACGTCGTGTTCGGCTGCGCTTCGTCGTCTGACAACGCCTTTGGGGGAACGCCAAGCCGCTGGAACACGGCGTCTCTGTCGATGCCCGCGGAGCTGATCCGGCAGAAGGAGATCGCCAACCCGCTCGTGGTCCTCGACGAGATCGACAAGGCCGCGAGCAGCCCGACGAACGGCGCCTTGGTGGATTCGCTGCTGCCTATGCTCGAGCCGCACACGGCGGCCGAATATTTCGAGCACGGCGTCGATGGCACGTTCAATCTGGCCCACGTGAATTTCGTCGCGACGGCGAACACTCTGAGCATCCCGGCGCCGCTGAAGGACCGCTTCACGGTGATCCGGATGCCTGATCCGGGGCCGGAACATGTGGGATCGATCGCTCGCCGGATCGTCGAGGAGATCGCCGAGAAGCGCGGGGAGGAGGGCATGATCGCACCTCTGGCTCCCGACGAAGAGGACATTTTGCGCCAGACCTGGAAGAGCGGGTCGCTGCGCAAGCTGCAGCGTGTCGTCGAGACGATGATCGACACCCGCGAACGTCACGAGGTGCGCCAGTGATAATCTTCTTCGACAAGCACGTCCAGGAACGTCTCGAGCGCATCGAAGAGGTCGAGGGAATTCCGCAGGACGAATTCGTGCGCCAGGCCGTCTCGGCCTGGGCCTACACCCATCCCGAACAGCGCCAGGCCTTGGCCCTGCAGATCATGAGCGCGGTCATGCGCAAGAGAGTACCCCACGAATGAACAAGGACAGGCTGACTATCGATATTCCGTTCGAGCAGGTTTTGCAGAACCGGATGAAAGAAATCGCCGACGAGGACGGGCGGGACGTGGAGGCGGTGGTCATCGAAGCGCTTGCGACTTTCGTCCTCGAGCGCTCCCTGGCAAAGGTCGCGAGGGAGAGGGCACGATGAAGTTCTATACAGCGGACACGCACTTCAACCACGCCGGCGTGATCGACATGTCGAAGCGTCCGTTCCGGTCTGTCCACCAGATGAACGAAGCGATGATCACTCGCTGGAACGAACGGGTGACAGACAAGGACGAAGTCTTCTTTCTCGGGGATTTTTCGTTCAAAGCCCTGGACGCGGCACGCGAGATCTTCGTCCGCCTTGCCGGACAGAAGCACCTGATCGTCGGCAACCACGACAGGTCCGGCATCCACGACTGGAGCTGGGTTTCGATCAACCAGACCCAGATGGTCCACGACGGCGACGAGCGGATCTTCCTGTCGCACTACCCCGTCCTGGAATGGCCCGGCTACTACCGAGGCGTCCGGCATTTCTTCGGCCACGTCCACGGCAACAAAACGGTGCCCGGGGCCACGGATGTGGGCGTCGATCTGTGGGATTACCGGCCCGTCACCGCGAAGGAGGCGATCGCTGGCATGACGCCGCTGGAGCCTGACGAGAAGAAGGTCACGATGGCCGACTTCGGCGGCGAGGCGACCCGCCAGATCCTGAAGCGGGCGGACGACTGGATGGCGCCCTGGGAGCGGTCGGTCCTCGCCGACGCTCTTGATCGGGCCGCCAACCAAGCGCTGGAAGACATCCTGAACCAGCGCATCGATCAGGCCGGCTGTTGGTGATCTCCATTATGCCGATGTGCGGCTTTCGGGTACTTCGGCATAATAAGAAGAGGTGCCATTTGGCCCAGCCGCAGCGCCATATCAATCTGTTCGTCCTTTGAAAGTTGCTGCGGGTTAGGCTTTTCATGCCACTATGGATTCAGCGATCCGCGCCGTCGGCAAGGGTTAAGGCCATCACTCTTTCCCTCCCTTCGCCAGACAGGGAATCACGAACGCCCAGCACAAGAAAATCACAGCTGAGTCAGATCAAGCGCAGGCAGGTATGCGGGGCCGATTAGGCGGGGTAGCTGGTATGGCGAGAGTTATGCTCGTCATTTAATGTCAAATCCAGGATAACCCTTTCCAGCGACATCGTCGCAAATCGCTGCGTACCGAGCCATTCCACCGGCATAGGGCATGAAAACTCTGGGTTTGCCCGGCACATTGGCTCCGAGATACCAAGAGCTGCTCGCCATCGGCAGCAATGTTGCGTCGGCGGCTTCGTTGACATGCGCAACCCAGTCGTCGGCCGCTTCAGCCTTGGCCTCGATGCGTGTGGCGCCGTTTTCCTGCATCTGGCGAAGGCATTCGGCGATCCAGTCCACATGCTGCTCTATCGGCACAGGCATGTTGCACAGGACAGAGGGACTGCCGGGTCCGGTGATCGTGAAGAGATTAGGAAAGCCTGGTGTCTGCAAACCCAGATAGGTTCGCGTTCTCGGTGCCGCAGATCTGCCGGGGTGGCGTGACGTGGCAGCAACACGACGAACCTCGCGAGCGTCCTTCGACGATTTCGGATGGACAGATTCAAGGTCCTTCGATATCCAGCAGGGCATGGTGAACGCGAACCTACTTTCGAAGCCGATGAGAAAGCTGCTGGCAGCAGCTCTCCTGTGCTTTGCAGTCGTGGTTTCCCAGTTCGCCCACGCCGACGTACCGCCGAGCCTTCATGCGCCTGCGGCAGTTCAGGCATCCGCCGTCGATGCAGATGTCGGGCATTCTCATGCCGCGCCCGGAGACGAAGAGCCGGACACGCAGCATCAGCACGAGAAGGCTGTCGACGGAAAGTGCGCGAGTCACTGTCCGTCGATTTTCGTCGCCACCTCGGGGGGTGTCGTCGCCGACATCTTGTCCAGGGACACGAAGGCACCCTTGCTCGCGTCGGCCATGAGCGACAGCATCGTCGCCGGCCCCAAAAAACCCCCTCGATCCTGAGACACTGGGGCAGCGCTTCCTAGCGCTGCTATCGCGTCCACTGCTGTCGTCCCGGCAGTAGTGCGCGGAGGACGCTGGACCAATCCGCTCGCATAGCCGCGAGGGGTGCATTTCCGGCCCTTGATCTCAGGCATGGCCTTTCGCGGAGCGCCCGACAGGACGCGGCGATGGCTGGCGAGCACCAGGTTTCGATATGACCCGCCTTCTACTTGTCGGCTTGCCCAGCCTCGCGCTGGCCGGCTGTACCGTCAGTGCGCCCTTGGGCCTGCCGGACGCCGTTCCGTATACCATGCCGGCCGATCCGACGATCGCTACGGGCGGAAGTCACTATTACCCCGTCATAGGCGGCTAAGAGCAGCGTGGCACGCAAGATCAAGGTCGTGCAGCCGGACTACATGCCGATGGGCACGGACGGTATGGCCGACATGGCCGGAATGTCGATGCCGATCCCCGCCAACACGATCCCGATGATGACCGGCTGGGGGCAGTTCGGCTCGCTGGAGATGGGCGGCATGTTCACCGTGGTGAAGGTGCGCCAGCGGATCCAGCCCGGCGACTACGAAGATCCGGGCGACTACGAGCATCCAGCCAGCACGGTCGCCTACGAATGGACCGGATCACTGCCGACGGCTGCGGCAGCTCCCCAGGGGAGCGAAGCGGGCAGCTCGATGAAATCCACCCCCGTGCGGCAGGTGGTGCCCAGCGGCGGCGGACACTCCGGCCACTGATGGCCGGGAGCCGAGGAATGATTTCCAACCAACATAGAAGGAAGAACTCATGCAGAACCGACTGATGATCGGCGCGGCGTTCGTCGCCACGCTTCTTGCGGCACCGGCCTACGCTGCCGGCAGCCACGCCGGGGGCCACGACGACGAGATGGCGCTGGGCAAGGCGGGCGAGGCGTCGCAGGTTACCCGCACGGTGGAGGTCTCCATGGTGGAGACCGACGACGGCCGGATGGTCTTCGAACCGAAGACGATCGACGTGAAGGAGGGCGAGACGGTTCGCTTCACCTTCCAGAACAAGGGGGAGCTTCCCCACGAGTTCGTCATGGACACCTCCGGGTCGATCCAGGAGCACAAGGAGGTCATGGAGAGGTTCCCGGAGATGGAGCATGCGGACCCGAACTCGATCAGCCTGCAGCCGGGCGAGACGGGCGAGATCCTCTGGACCTTTACCAACACGGGCGACTTCGAGTTCGCCTGCCTCATTCCCGGACACTACGAGTCGGGGATGCACGGGCCCCTGACGGTGGCCACCAAATAAGCCGTCTCAGACCTCACGATCACACACGAAGGATATTCCGATGAATGTCTCCAAGATTGCGCTTCTTTCGGCCTTCGTGCTGGCCGTTGCCGCGCCCGCATCAGCTGCCGAGTTCACCAAGGGCCAGGTTACCAAGGTCGATGCCAAGCAGCAAAAGGTCACCGTGAAGCACGAGGAACTGACCAACCTCGACATGCCGGCGATGACGATGGTGTTCAACGTCGCCGACGAAGCGATGCTCGAGAAGGTCGCCGAGGGCAGCAAAATCGAGTTCGTCGCCGACCGTCTCAGGGGGAAGATGACGATCATCGAGCTGAAATAATGCGCAACACCGCCGGGCGATGGACGTCCGACCCGGCGGGCGGTAGCGGAAGGCGCCTGTGCCGGCCACGCCAGGGCGTATGGAACCCAGATCGGCCGAGATTTCATCGTCCCAGGCTCGGATGTTGGCCCGCAGATTACACTTACAGGCCTGTGCGGCGTCCTGCATGACAACCCGAAACATCGAGTTCGTTACCGGCCGTTTAAGGGAAAGAAGCAGATGGTCGAACTGAAATAACAGGCGTCCGAATTTCTACCCGACCGAAATGCCCGACCCAGGAGGACAATGTCATTCCGGGTCGGTCTGGCAGGGTCGGCAACGCCCCCACGGAGAGCGCCGGCAAGAAACACACTTCAACTGGAGTGGGGGGCTCAGGACGTTCCGCTTTGCCACTCGCCTTTTCGACCTTTGGGACTGCACGTCCGTAGCCAAGTTCAACGCTGCGTAGCGTGCGGGTCGTCCTTTCAGGAGAAAGGTGGTCTTGAAAGGCCACGGTGTAAAGGCCGGGCAGCCGACAGCCGGAGTGTCCACCAGGCTCTTCTGCCCAACGCAGACAGAGCGAAAGGAAAGCTTTGAAGCGGGCAGGGGGATCAGGTGCTTGTCTCACTCGTTCCAGTTGTATCACCCCTTCTTGCTGCTGACCGCAATCCCAATCTTCCCCAACAAGTGTCGCAAATGACTGCAAAGAGAGCCAACAATGAACAAACCGATTTACATGGGCCTGCCGCGCCGTAGCGTGTTGATTGGCCTCGCCGGTCTTGCCCTCGCGGGATGCAACTCGAGAAACCGCGTGCTGTCATCACCGGTAGTTCCCTTGGCGCCAGCTGCGCCGCCTTCGCCGTCCCTGGCGGTTCGCCCGGCCATGTACGACGCGATGCCGGAGGAGCGCTTCCCGATCCCGGCGGTGGACGTCACGCAGGTCGAGGAACGGTTCTGGAGGACGGTGGTCGACGATCCGACGGGTGAGGCTCCGGGGACGCTGGTGGTCGATACGCCCGCCAAGTACCTCTACTTCACCCTTCCCGGAGGATCTGCCGTCCGCTACGGCATCGGCGTCGGGCGGGAGGGATTCGCCTGGTCGGGCCGCGCAAAGGTCCAGTACAAGCGCGAGTGGCCGCGATGGACGCCGCCGAACGAGATGGTCGCACGGCAGCCGGAACTGGAGCCGTACTCCATCGATAATGGCGGCATGGATCCCGGTCTCAAGAACCCTCTTGGCGCCCGGGCCCTCTATATCTTCCAGGATGGACGGGACACGCTCTATCGCCTGCACGGCACGCCAGAGGCATGGTCGATCGGCAAGGCGGTCTCCTCAGGCTGCATTCGCCTGCTAAACCAGGACGTCATCGACCTGTACGAGCGCGTTCCCGACGGCACGCTGATCAGAGTGATCCAGGATATGTCCATCCAGGCGACAGCGTGAGGTGTCACGAGTGGCAGTAATGCGCAGTAGCGAGTTCGACCTTGCCTTATAACCGCCACCGCCGGTTCTCCCGTCTGATGCCGCGCAGGTTCCTCGGATGCAGTATGGAGGAGGACCTCGGAACGAAAGCGTTTCACTTTAGGCTGGGCGTGAAACCGTGGTCCCTTCACCGAGGGGTCCGGGGCAAGTCCTGGTCCATGGCGGGCCGTGGTGACGAGGTTGGCGTCCTCAGTGAAGTCGGTCTGGATAGCGAAGCCGGCCATCACACGACCTGCGGTGCTGGCGGGCCGGGCGATGAGTGCGGGCGGGCTGTGCCGTACCGGCGGCGCCCTGGTACGTTCGCGACCTGGGCTACAATCAGGGAGCCGAAGGTCCCGCGGCGTTTCGGGCACTGGGCTTCCTTTTCCAGGGTCTGCCGGTCTTGCTGTCGATTTCAGATCACGAACACTGGAGCGAACCCACCTCCAGGACTCCTGAAGTTCGTGGTCTGGCCTTGATAAAGGCGCGCGGCCACCAGGAGCACCTGCCCGTCATAGGTATAGAGCCGGACGTCCATCTTTCGCGCCTGGATCCCCTCGTCGATGCTGATCATGCGCTCGCTGGGCTTGACCAAAGTCTGGGCAACGTAGCCACCCCGCTCGATCTCTGCCCAGACCCCTCTCGTAACCTTGTCGCCGCGATACACCGCCTTTCCGCCATGTCCGCCCGTTGGCTTGAAGAACAGGCCCTTGCGCGACTTCCATAGTTCGTTGGCGTTTCCAGGGGTAACGAGGATCGTGCGTGGGATGGAACTGAGCTGGGCCAAGTGGGTCGGTTCCAGGCCCCAGGCCTCAAGTATCGCAGGGTCCGATAGCAGCGACAGGTTCCGCTTGTCGGCGAGCAGGGCGTGGTTATGCGGATTCGGCGTGACGACCACCGCACCGTCCCGGTAGGCGTCCCGCAGCGCCTTGTGTTCCGGCCGATCGAACGCGAAATCTGTGACCCGGTTGTAGACGAGATCGATGGGATTTCCGTCGAACGTGAGCCGTCCGGCTTCATGGCGAAGATGGCTGGCATCCGCGATGGCCGCTTCTATGCCCCGAGCTTCGAGAACTTGCCGCGCCAGCACGAACTCGGGATAGAGAAACTGTTCCTCCGGCCCGTCGTCGACGATGGCAATTCGACGTGCGGTACCGGTTCCCCGCTGGCGAATCCATTCTTCGTGAAACATGCGAAACGCGGCGTCCTCGAACGCATACGGCTTCACCGGCATGTCCCTTTCGAGACAGCAAGCGCGCTGCGCCCTTGCGAGCAAGGCGTTGAGGAACCCCCCGCCCGCGTTGGTGTTGATCTCGATAAGCCGGGGGCCATCTCTGCCGAGGTGGAAATCGTAGCCCATCAACGCGCCAATCGGGCCGTGATCCTCCCGCGAGATTTCGGGAGCCCACGAAAGGACTGCCTCTCGGTATGCGGAATGCCGTGCCGCCTTTTCTATAGCTGTGACTACGTCCTGCATCTCGGCCACTTCGCCGGCCGAGATGAAAACCGGTACGTTCGAAAACAAGTGAGCCTTGGGGCGGATGAACGTCTCGCAGAATTCCGGATCGCCAGCCTCTTGCTCCAGTGCGTCGCACAGCGATCGACGGTCAAGCGTGACGCAGAAGCAATTCTGGTTGAGCCGATCCGAGAGAATTTGTACTGAATCAGAGGAAGTGGAGTTTGAATTGCTCATCGCTCGCAATACCATAACGGCATCGAGAATAGACGCGCATTGAGGCCCAGGGAGACGTGGAATCGGTCGACGATCATCGGTTCCCCAAGGTTTCGGTCAGCAAACCGATGCCGAGCGTTGCATCAGTCTTGGCGATCGATTCCTTGGCGCTGACTGTCCCAGTTAATGCCCTAATCGCGTCGATCGTTTCAGGGATGACGATCGCCTGATTGTCGACCATGTAAGCGTAGAACAGCTCGTCTCCCTCGACTTTCAGCATGTCTGACCACAGCGCCACTTCGTAGAGGTTGTCATTTGGGCGACCCAGGTCGGCCATGAGTTCCTTTACGGTGTTGAGGGCCGTCAAACCGGCATCCATTCGGATCAGAGCGATCCGAGACGACGCGGAAAATGCGTCGAGTACTTCTTCCCGGGCAGCCGGTCGGGTCAGTTGCACCGACCAATAATGTAAATGCGCAATCGTCTCCGGTACCTTGACTGCCATCGTGATCACATCGAGTTCGGGGTCGACGCTCTGCGCATCCGGCCCTTGATGGCTCGGAATTTCAGGCTCGGGGACAAGCGTGTTCATGATCCCCCCGAGGTGACTTTCCCACGGGTCGGTTGCGCGGCGCAGCAGCGTCCCGCGTGCGCGATGTAGCAGACCCGCGTGTTTCAAGACCGTGAGGGTTCTGACGATCGACGTGGTGTTACAAGAGACGACACGCGTGCTGACCCGATTCAGAGCGCTCGCATAGCTGGCCTCGGCGACGAAGGAGTGTCCGGTCACCTCGTGCTTTTCGCCACCCTGGACGATGAACTTGATGCCCCTTTGCCGATAAATGTCGACGTTCACCGCCGCGATCCGCTTCGGCGTGCAGTCAACTACCAGATCACTGGCACCTAGCAGATCATCGAGGCTTCCGGTGATGTCGAGACCGGCCTTCCGCATCGTCTCCGCGTGGTCCTTCGTGGCACCAAAAAGGCGAAAGCCCCTCTGAATCACTACCCGCGGCCGCCAGTCGAGACTGATGTCTGCCACCCCGGCGAGTTCCATATCGTCCTGCCGGACCACAGCGTCAGCGACACGCTTTCCGATCACCCCGTAGCCGTTGACGGCGACCCGGATTTTCTTCGCCAAACTCATCTGATCCTCCTTGTGCCGGAAGTGCTCCGCTGATGGTTAAAGGTCTATGTCGCCCATCGTCCCGACAATCTGACCGAGTATTCATGCGAAGTCGCTCAGGTTCGGTTTCTCACCTGCTGCGTCTGCTCCCATCTAGTACAACGCCTGCTTTATGAAGGCTTCTCCTAGGACCATACTCGTATCAGCTATCCCCGTGAGGATGAAGCGGCGCTTCGCTGCACTAGGATAATCCCGGACAGCACCAGCACGACACCTGTGGCTTGGATTGTCTCGAGGCGCTCGCCGAAGAAGGCCGCGCCGAACATAAGACCGAATATCGGCACCAGAAATGTGAAAGCGTTCGCATGATTGAGCGAGACACGCTCCAGCGCTTCAAACCAGAGCCAGAAGGCAAGCGCTGATCCGAAGACCGCAAGAGCCAGGAGAACGAGTAGGAATTCCGTCGACCACGCCAGCGAAGAGACATCTTCCGTCAGCACGGAAAGGAGAGCCAAGGGTACCGCACCGATGAGCAGTTGGCAGCCCATTGCCATGATCGGATCAACCTGGCCGGTGAGGCGCTTGATGGCGACGTTGCCCACGGAGACACCCGTTGCGGCGAGTACGACATAGGCGATGCCGAGGGAGTAACCCTGGATATGGTCTGCGGCGAGGCCGGGCAGGGCGATGACGGTAATTCCGGCCAAGCTGACTGCCAGCCCGAACTTTCCCATCATTTTCAGACTTTCACCAAGGAAGACGTGCGCGAGAACCGCGGCAATGATCGGCTGCACGTTCGCAATGACTGTCGCGAGACCCGGCGCCACGAACTCGGCCGCGTGGAACATGCCGAGGAAGCCCATGCTTGTCGCCCCAAGCCCCACCACAACGATCAGGGTCCAGGACCGAACGCCGACAGGTGCCCGCCGATGACAGAGGAACCCGAGGGCGATCAGGCAGACCCCTGCGAGGGCTGCGCGCAGAGCCGCGAAGGCAATATGGGGCGCGAGATCCAGACCTATGGTAATAAGGGGATAGCAGGCGGCCCAAAGCACCATAACCGTCAGAAGGCGTATAGAGGCATCAATGCTCATTGCCTGAGCTCCCAGGCTACGTTCACTCGCAGAGATTTGGCACGTGTATCTGATCGTATTTTGGCCTATCGTCGCGGTCTTGATATAAATCAATGCCGAAGCTGCGTTGACTTCCTACATGACGGTCACTCGAAGCCCTTCGGAAAGGTCACGCTATCAAATGTCGCAGGCGAGCACATGCCGACGCAGAAAGGATCCGCAGTTTGCGATGTGGAGCCTGAGGCGTTGGATTGTCTTGCTGCTTATGCTGATCTTTGCAACCTCAGGACTCGTTAACGGATCGAAGGGCGACCACGTCGCATCCCCCGCTTCGCTTTCGCATGATGTCGCATCTTTGGGGCCCGCATCGACCGGGGAGCGACCTTGTGCCGGCGGTGCCGATGATGCCCATGGCGCAACCTGCTGCATAGGCAGCCTCTGTTCGTTTTGTGTCCCGCTGCCGGCGTCAGCGGCCATCGCGACTCTAACCGTCGCTGAAGTTGTCTTGGCTCTGCCCGGGCAGGTTTACCGCGGCCTCACAACATCTCCCGGTTTCCGACCCCCGAGTCTCTCCGCCAGCGGCTGAGCCCCGCGAGCCTCTCGCGGTGTATCGGGCTGATCCGATCGGCATTGGTCCGATCCGGTCCTGACACGTTTTCCGAAAATTACTGTCCGTCGCTTCGCCAGTTTCTGCGTCCACTGCGGATGCAGGCTGCAAAGTCACCCTGTGCCAGATCGCGGGCCGCATAGTGACATCTCACCAAGATCGATCTCGATCCAAGCCGGAGATTATGGCAATGATGAATAGATTTCCAAATTATCCTAGTAGCAAAACGATTGCGTTACCGGTGCGCGGCGTTCAATTTTACCAACATGGACTGGTGGCACTTGCAGCTTCAGCTTTGATGGTGTCGAGTTTTGACATTGCACAAGCGAAGACGGCGCCGTTCGATCGCGGAAGCTTTGTTTATACTGCTGGCGAACATGGTAACACCATCAGCGCGATTGATCTCGCCGCCGGCAGCGTTGTGACAACGCCGATCCCCGTCTCGCCGCACGATATTCAGATCACGGCAGACGGCACGCGGTTTCTAGCCGTGGGTGAGCCCGAGGAAGGGCACGGGCATGGCGAGAGTTGAGATGCGCACGACGGCGACGAAGCCAAAGGGCGACTGCTGGTCCTTGATCCGGCAGGCCTGGCCAGCGGAGTTCTGGACTAGATCATCGTCGGCGCAATCGGTTCAGAAAAATAGCTGAAGGGAGATTTGCAGGTCATGACATTTCACGAACACGGTCCCGTCGACCCAAAGATCCACGATGGTGTGCGGCGGCCATTTCTCAACACTCCAGCGGGATTTGCGTTCTGCGTTTTCCTCGCCGTTGCGGGCGTGTTTCTCTGGGTTGAACATCGTGCGCACGTCCTCGGCGCAATGCCGCTTCTGCTGCCACTTCTGATCTGTCTCGGCATGCATTTCTTCATGCATAGAGGTCACGGCGGCCATGGTGGGAAAAGTGGTGGCCGTGATGAACGGTGACGTTCCCGCATACGGTCTGTGGTTTCTGGCGGCTGTAAACGCGGGCGTCTTCATCCTGTTCGCGTTCAGCTTCTTTAAGCCAACCACTGCGCGGGACTGGCGCTCGCTCGGGGCCTTCTCGGCCTTCGTCGTTGCCTTATTCGCGGAGATGTATGGCTTCCCGCTGACGCTCTATCTGCTGGCGGGCTGGGTCGGTAGCAACTTCCCGGCTCTTGATCCACTCTCACATGACGCAGGACACCTTTGGCCAGCCCTGTTCGGCTGGTCCATGGATCCACACTGGTCGCCTTTCCACCTGCTGAGCTTCGTCTTTATCGGCGGCGGCTTCATGCTGATAGCTGTCGCCTGGCGGGTACTGCATGACGCGCAGAGCAAAGGAAGTCTCGCGACATCCGGTCCATATGCCCGACTGCGGCATCCGCAGTATCCCGGTCTTGCACTGATTATGATCGGGTTCTTCCTGCAGTGGCCCACGCTGGTTACGGGACTGATGCTGCCTGTTCTACTGGTCATGTACTGGCGCCTCGCAAAAAGCGAAGAGCGCGAGGTGGAGGCGGCATTCGGTGACCGATATCGCCGCTATGCCCGCGCGGTTCCGGCTTTCCTGCCACGCCCAGCCAGTCGGCTCATTCAAGCAGGGGGTGATCGTGGCGTCTTATTTTATCAACCAGGAGTACGAACATGAGAACGCGAAATTTCCCGAGGGCCTTCTTTACTGGTCTGGTTATTTTTGGAACCGCGACAACGGTCCTAGCCCAAACCGACGCACCGGAGCATGACGCTCACCATCCCGTGGAAGCGCAGGCATCACCGCCGGCGGCCGCGATGCCGGGTGACAAGCCCGCAGCCGCCGCACCGGAGTCCATGCCCGGCATGGGCATGATGACGCCGGAGATGATGCAGATGATGCAGCGCATGATGGGTCAGGGTGGAACGCCCGACATGATGGGAGGCATGTCCGGTCAAGGGGTGCGCGAGGGCGGTGCTGCTCCGAGCGCACCGGGTCAGAAGCCCATGGCAGGGATGATGACGTGCCCGATGATGCGAACGATGATGAATGGTCAGGCAGCGATGGGCATGCCTGGCATGGTCGGCGGTCAGGGCGCTCTTCTCGGAACGCCGCTTGGCTCACCGGAGGAGATGACGGAGGACCGCGTCCGCGCTCTCCTGGAGCAGCAACTGACCAGCCTTGGCAATCCGCGTCTGAAGATCGGCGAGATCGGCACGGCAAGTGATGGAAGCATAACTGCGGAGATCCTTACCGTCGACGGCTCTCTGGTTCAGCGGCTCGCGTTCAACCGCTATCCCGGTCTGGTCCGTCAGATCGTCGATTAAACCGGGCAGCGACCTGACGTCGCTGTCGGCATTCGCGCAAGGAAAGCACGATGAGAACGAGCGTTATCGAAGTGGGCGACTTGCTGACGGCGTCGAGCCCGGACGAAGTAGGTAAGCGGATCGGCGAGGTACCAGGCGTCGAAAGCGTCTCGGTGGATCACGCGGCAGAAAGCGCCACGGTCCGCTACGACGAAACCCGCATCGAGGTGGCCGAGATCAAGTCCTTGGTGCAGCGGTCCGGGCGCATCGTCGCCGCCCCGCCTGCTGCTTCGACGGGCGGGGATCACGAAGGCCATGCAGCGGCGGAGGCGTTGCCAGCCAAGTCGGAGGTTGCGTCCGGCCATTCAGGCCACGGGAACCATGACAAGCACGCGGGCCACTCCCCAGCGATGTTCCGGGACCGCTTCTGGCTCTCGCTCGCTCTCACCGTGCCGGTGGTCATATGGTCCGTCCACATCCAGGAACTTCTCGGCTACCGGGCCCCGACGTTTCCCGGATCTGACTGGATCGGCCCCGTGCTCTCCACCGTGGTTTTCCTATACGGTGGTCTGGTCTTCCTGCAGGGCGCGTTGCGAGAGCTTCGGTCCCGGCTGCCGGGAATGATGACCCTCATCTCGCTCGCCATCACGGTGGCCTTCCTGTTCTCGTGGGTCGTTCAGCTCGGGCTGATCGAGGCGGACGCGCTTTGGTGGGAACTGGCCACGCTGGTCACGATCATGCTCCTCGGCCACTGGATCGAGATGCGGTCCATCAATCAGGCAGAGGGAGCACTGAAGGAACTCGCGAAACTCCTTCCGGACACCGCGACGCGAATTACCGACGGGGGGGAGGAGAAGGTTGCCGTCAGCGCGTTGCGGAACGGTGACCTGGTGCTGGTTCGCCCGGGCGAGAGCATTCCTGCGGACGGCGTGGTGCGAAAGGGGGAGAGCGACATCGACGAGGCGATGATCACCGGGGAGTCGAGGCCGGTGAAAAAGCGCGAAGGCGACGAGGTGATCGCCGCCACGATCAACGGAGAGGGCTCGCTGCGCGTCGAAGTAACCGGGACAGGCGACAAGACCAAGCTGTCCGGCATCATGCGGCTTGTGGCCGATGCGCAGACTTCCAAATCGAGAGCGCAGCATCTCGCGGACCGGGCAGCCCGGCTTCTGACCGTCGCGGCGATCGGGGCTGCTGTCGTCACCTTCGGGGCGTGGCAACTGGCAGGAGCGGCGATGGACTTCTCCGTAGTACGGATGGTGACGGTGCTGGTCATCGCCTGCCCGCACGCTCTCGGGCTGGCCGTGCCCCTGGTGGTGGCCATCTCCACCACGCTTGGGGCCCGTAACGGGCTTCTGGTGCGGGACCGGCGCGGGCTCGAGGAGGCCCGGAACCTTGACACCGTGATTTTCGACAAGACTGGAACATTGACGCTGGGCGAGTTCCGGGTCGTCGCGATGTCCGTGGCCGAGGGTCTGGCGGAGGACGAGGCCCTTCGCATCGCTTCCGGCATCGAAGCTGAGTCCCAGCATCCGATTGCCCGGGGGATCGTAAAGACCGCCGAAGACAAAGGCATCGCGGTTCCGTCCGCCGACGGCTTTCGCTCTATCACCGGCAAGGGCGTCGCGGCCACGATCGACGGCGTGGAGTATCATATGGGCGGTCCGGCGCTCCTCAAGAGCGAAGACGTCCAGGTGCCGCCGGCGGTTATAAAGACAGCCGGAGCCGCGGCCGACCGCGGGCAGGCGGCGATCTATCTGGTTCGGGAAGGCAAGGCCCTGGCCGTGTTCGCCGTAGCGGACGCGATCCGCGAAGAGAGCCGCGAAGCCATCGCGGCGCTGCACGAACGGGGGATCGAGGTCGCCATGTTGACCGGCGACGCGCAGGCCGTGGCGGATGCCGTCGCCAAGGAACTCGGCATCGACACCGTGTTCGCGGAGGTGCTGCCCGAGGACAAGGCATCCAAGGTTCGCGAATTGCAGGCGCTGGGCAAGAAGGTCGCCATGATCGGCGATGGCGTGAACGACGCCCCGGCTCTGGCTACCGCCGATATCGGGATCGCGATCGGCGCGGGCGCAGACGTCGCCGTCGAGGCCGGGCATATCGTGCTGGTGCGCTCGGATCCCCGCGACATCCCCCGGATCATCACGCTGAGCACCGCCACTTACCGCAAGATGGCGCAGAATCTCTGGCTGGCTGCGGGTTACAACATCTTCGCCATTCCACTCGCCGCCGGAGTGCTCGCGCCGTGGGGCATCCTTCTGACACCCGCCGTGGGTGCGGTGCTCATGTCGGCGAGCACTGTCGTCGTGGCAATCAACGCGCAACTTCTGAAGCGGGTCAAACTATGAATTCGTTCAGGATAGGTCGGTCGTCGTCCTGCGGACTTCCACACCGGGACCGTCACCCAATTCATCATGATCGAACGGTGAAAAGCGTCGCTCGCCTTGCCGGTGTCCTGTCGGCGACTTGCCGCACCCCCATTCCAAGCGAGACCCGACGGGCAGGATGTTCATCATGACAGAACCAATTTTTCATACCGGAGCCTGGGCGATCGCGCTGATCGCGATCGTCGTCGTCTCATGGTTCCTGTACCGCTACCTTGCGCCCAGTACGTGGAAGGAATGGGCCAGCGTGGGCGTGGTCCAGGCCTTCATCATCGCACTTTACGCCGAGATGTACGGGTTCCCGCTCACCATCTATCTGCTGGTCCGGTTCTTCGGCCTCGATCAGGGCTATCTTAGCGCCAGCCTCTGGTCGACGCTGCTGGGTCTAGGTGAGACCGGCATGATGATCGCGATGCTTCTCGGCTACACGATCTCATTTGCCGGCATCGGGATATTCCTGCAGGGCTGGCGTCAACTGCACAAGGCCCGGCAGGAAAATCGGTTGGTCACGGAAAGTCTCTACGGATTGGTGCGGCACCCGCAATATACCGGTCTCTTCATGGCGCTTGCCGGGGAGGGCCTCGTTCACTGGCCCACCGTCTTCTCCGTCGCACTGTTTCCCGCCATCGTGGCCGCCTACTACTTTCTAGCAAGAAGCGAAGAAAGAAAAGTCGAAGAGGAATTCGGTGATGCCTACCGCGTTTACCGGAGGCAGGTGCCGATGTTCATCCCGCGCTGGGATCAGTGGCGCACCATGATTGCTACGCGCGAGGATACGCCGAATTGAAACGAACCATGGACGCCACGCCAGACAGAACGTCGGACTACAAGGCCAACAGCCTTTCGCTGAGCGGCGCAGTCGCCATGGGGACCGGCGTGATGATCGGGGCGGGCATCTTCGCGCTCACGGGGCAGATCGCCGAGCTCGCTGGTCCGCTGTTTCCCCTCGCCTTCATCGCGGGGGCCGTGGTTACGAGTTTTAGCGCCTACAGCTATATCCGCATGTCAAATGCCTGGCCGTCCTCGGGCGGAATCGCGATGATCCTGCAAAAATGCTACGGTCAGGGTGCGATCGCGGCAGGCGCTGCGCTCTTGATGGCGCTCAGCATGGTCATCGCCGAAAGCCTAGTGGCGCGGACATTCGCAACTTATGTCTTGAGGCTCTTCGACATTACGGGCGGGCCGCTGGTGCCGGTGCTTGCTGTCGGGGTGATTCTCTTTGCCTTTGTCGTCAACATTGCCGGCAATCGGTCAGTCGGTCTGTTCTCGCTGGTCATGGCCTCGCTCAAGATCGGCGGGATCGCGCTCTTCGGGATCGCGGCCTTGTGGGCGAGCGGCTTCTCCTTCGCCGCCGCCTCCGAGACCGGCAGGGACTTCACCGCGACCGGTTTTGTCGCTTCGGTGGCGCTGGCCATTCTTGCCTTCAAGGGCTTCACCACGATCACCAACAGCGGTGCCGAAATCACCGAACCGCACCGCAATGTGGGCCGGGCGATCATGATCTCGGTTGCGCTGTGCGTCGTCGTCTATATGCTTGTCGCCTTCGGTGTCGGATCGAGCCTGACCATCGACCGGATCATCGACGCGCGCGACTATTCGCTGGCCGAGGCAGCAGAACCCGCGCTTGGCCAGGGTGGGTTCCTGCTGACCGTGCTTCTTGCGGCCGTGGCGACCGCATCAGGCGTACTGGCCAGCGTCTTTGCGGTGTCGCGGATGCTGGCGATGCTCACCGACATGAGGATGATCCCACACAGCCATTTCGGCATGTCCGGTCCGATCAAGCGCCACACACTGATCTACACCGTCGTCACCGCCTCGACCATGGCTGTTTTCTTCGACCTCGGCCGCATCGCGTCGCTGGGTGCGTTCTTTTATCTGTTTATGGACATGATCATCCAGTGGGGCGTGTTTCGTTACCGGCGACAAGAAGTCGGCGCGGCAGGGACTGTCCTGTTGGCGGCAATCGGCTTCGACGCGGTGGTGTTTGCCGCTTTCACTGTGATGAAACTGCAATCAGATAAGCTTATCGTGATCGTTGCCGCAGTAATTATTACTGCGATTTTCGGTATTGAGCGACTGTACCTAGGGCGATGGATAAAAGTGGTAGGAAATGGCCACACAGTCAATAAATTTGGCGCATCATGACCTTTCTCTATGCGAAACGATCAGTCGATTTGGAACCACACTGGAGGACGCAATTAATAGCCGATCCTGTCGAACACTTTCAAAAAAGAGATGAAAGTCGATGGGGGCAGGCTTCGGGCAAAAAGGGGGGAAAGAAGACTGCGCTGTTGGCCACCGCCGATGTCGTGCTGGAGCGGTCCCATCCCCGTGCCACCCGCCGGATCATCATGGCAAGCAGAACCACATATCGGAAGATGGTGCAAAATCTCAGGTGGGCGGCGGGCCACAACATCTTCGCTGCTTCCCTCGCGGCCGGTTTCCTTGCGCTCTGCGGTGTCCGGCTCACGCTCGCCGTGGACGCGGTGCCCACGTCGGCGAGCAAGGTCGCGTTGGCGATCGACACGCAACTGTTGAAGCGGATCAAATTGTGAACTCGTCGGTGGGCGCTTCCGCTCCGTCTTGCACGCTCTTCCCACGGGATTACGACGCTGTTCTGTTCGATCTCGATGGCGTCTTGACCAAGACAGCGACCGTGCACGCCGCTGCCTGGAAAAGACTGTTTGATGAATTCCTCAATAAGCGCTTCGGTGACCTGGGCGAGCCTTTCGTTCCCTTTGACATCAAAACCGACTATCGACGGTATGTCGACGGCAAGCCGCGCTTCGATGGCGTGATCACTTTTCTCAAGGCACGCGGCATAGAACTGCCGCAGGGGACGCAGGCAGACGGACCCGAAGTCCAAAGCGTGCACGCCCTAGGGAATCTCAAAGACAAGTATTTTCTGGAGCACCTCGATCAGCGCGGTGTCGAGCTCTTTGAAGCGGCAATCGCGCTAGTGCGAGCACTGCGGGCGCAGCAGATCAAGACGGCCGTCGTCTCCTCGAGCAACAACTGCGCGAAGGTGCTGGAGACGACTGGCATTGCGCACCTGTTCGATACGCGAGTGGATGGGAAGGACATCACTCGGCTCGGGCTCAATGGTAAGCCGGCGCCAGATGCCTTTCTAGAAGCGGCGCGGCGCCTCGGGATCGAACCCTCCCGAGCGGTCGTCGTGGAGGACGCGATTGCTGGCGTCGAGGCGGGGCGGGCGGGCCGGTTTGGCTGCGTCATTGGGGTCGATCGCGGGGGGCAATCGTTGGCGCTGCGTGAAGCCGGGGCCGATGTCGTGGTCACCGATCTGGCTCAGGTCCAGGTCGCGGCGGATTCTCCGTCGGCGTGGTCACTGGTGTTCGACGGGTTTGCACCGGCGCACGAGGGTATCCGCGAAGCCCTATGCACCCTGGGGAATGGCTATTTCGCGACGCGGGCCTCCGCTGCCTGGGCGAGAGCGGACGGCACTCATTATCCAGGAACCTACCTCGCCGGCGGTTACAACCGGCTGCGTACCAATATCGCCGGGCGGGTGATCGAGAACGAGGATCTCGTCAATTTGCCCAATTGGCTCGCCCTCGAATTCCGCATCGCCAATCAGGATTGGTTCGATGCTAGGTCTGTCACACTGCTTTCCTATCGTCAGGAACTCGACCTGCGGCAAGGCATGCTGTTGCGGACGCTGCGCTTCGAAGACGAGCATGGGCGACGCAGCCAGTTGCGCGAGCGGCGCCTGGTCTCGATGAGCGACATGCATCTGGGCGCGCTGGAACTGGCGCTGACCGCCGAAAACTGGTCGGCGAGCGTAACGGTGCGTTCGGCGATCGACGGGCGCATCGTCAACGCAGGCGCCAAGCTGTACCGAAAATTCAACAGCAAACACCTGGAGCCGCTAGCGGGTGAGGCCGTCGGCGAGGACGGTGTCTGCCTGCTGGTGCGCACCAGCCAGTCGAACATCCATTTCGCCCAGGCTGCACGGACTCAGGCGTTCCTCGACGGACGGCCGGTCGATCTCCTGCGCCGGACCATCAAAGATCCGGGCTATATTGGGCATGAGTTGGAGATCGATGTAAAGCAAGGCCAGACACTGGTGCTGGAAAAGCTCGCCTCTTTCTATACTTCGCGCGATCACGCCATATCCGAGTGTGGGCTTGCGGCGCGCGAGGCCATCGGACGTGCGGGACAATTCGATGTCGTAATGGCGGATCATGTCCTGGCCTGGAAGCACTTGTGGCACCGCTTCGACGTGCATATTCGGCCAGCCGATCCCGGGTTCAAGTTGAACGTCTCAATGCTGCTTCGGTTGAACATGTTTCACCTGTTGCAAGCCGTATCGCCTAACTCCATCGGACTGGATCACGGCGTGCCCGCTCGCGGCTGGACCGGGGAGGCGTACCAGGGCCATGTTTTCTGGGATGAACTGTTCATTTTCCCCTTCTTCAACCATCGGATGCCCGAGATCACGCGGTCGCTTCTGATGTATCGCTACCGGCGCCTTGGTGAGGCGCGCGAAGCCGCCCGCAGCGCCGGTTTCAAGGGGGCGATGTTTCCGTGGCAGAGCGGAAGTGACGGTCAGGAAGAGACCCAGGCGGCCAACCTGAACCCTCGCTCAGAACGCTGGATACCGGACAATTCTTACCTGCAACGACATGTGGGAAGCGCCATTGCCTACAATGTTTGGCAGTATTTTCAGGTCACGCACGACCTTGAATTTCTGCATTCCTACGGTGCAGAAATCATTCTCGAAATCGCCCGCTTCTGGTCCAGCCTCGCTACATTCAGTGACGAACGCGGGCGGTACGAAATTCGCGGCGTGATGGGCCCCGACGAGTTTCACGACGGTTATCCGAATAAAGCAATGCCCGGACTCAATAACAATTCCTATACGAACCTGATGGCCGTGTGGGTGATGTGCAGAGCGCTGGAGGTGTTGGACCTGCTCTCCGACCTACGCCGCGCCGAGCTAACGACGCAGATGGGGCTGTCGGCGGAGGAGATTGCGCGCTGGGACGATATCAGCCGCAGGATGTACCTGCCCTTTCACGAGGACGGGATCATCAGCCAGTTCGAGGGCTACGACGAGCTACCCGAACTCGATTGGCAGCACTACCGAGCCCAGTACGGCAATATCCAGCGGCTTGACCTCATTCTCGAGGCGGAAAACGACAGCGCAAATCGCTACAAGCTTTCGAAGCAGGCCGATGTGCTAATGTTGTTTTATCTGTTCTCATCGGAGGAACTCAGGGAGCTGTTCGCGCGTCTGGATTATCCTTTCAACTACGAGACAATCCCGAAGAACGTCGCCTACTATTCCGCACGCTCATCCCACGGCTCCACGTTGTGTCGCGTGGTCCACGCCTGGGTCTTGGCGCGCTCCGACCGGCCCCGCTCGATGATATTTTTCGCCGAGGCGCTGCAAAGCGACGTGGCCGACATCCAGCAAGGCACCACCTCGGAAGGGGTGCACCTTGGAGCCATGGCAGGGAGCGTCGACCTGGTAGAGCGCGTCTCCACCGGCATTGAAGTACAGGCCAATGTTCTACGGCTCAATCCAGAGCTGCCGCAGGAGATGGAACGGCTCGATATGCGCATTCGCTATCGGGGACATTCGCTCGACTTGCGGCTTACCCGCGACGCCCTCACGGTCCGTGGGCGTGATCGCGAAGCGGCACCGATTTTACTGGGCGTCGCAGGCAAAGTGTACGAGTTCGCGGCCGGCACTACCCGAGTGTTCACCCTGCATGACGAGGCAGCCAAACGCGCGACTCTTCGGAAGGAGTCAGATTGATGCCATCCGGAGGGCGCATCCTGACGGTCAATGGCGGCTCCTCGAGCATCAGGTTCGCGCTGTATCAGATGGGCGCCCAGCCCCGGAAGGGGCTGCACGGCAAGATCGAGCGCATCGGCTCGCCCGGAACCCGTTTCGTTTTCGTTGACCCCGCCCGGATGCAACAGAACGAACTAGGCATCGGAGAATTCGATCATCGCTCAGCGGGAAATTTCCTGCTTGATTGGCTTGAAGAGCAGATTGGTTCCTCGTCGATCACGGCAGTAGGCCATCGCGTCGTCAACGGCGGCGACAGGTATCGTGAGCCACATCGGCTCACGCAAGAGGTTCTGGAGGAGCTGCGCCGTATTAGCGCCTATGCCCCGGAGCATCTGCCTTCAGAGATCGAACTGATTGGCATGGTTGACGAGCGGATGCCGGGTGTGCCGCAGCTGGCGTGCTTCGACACCGCCTTTCACCGGAATATGCCCCGAGTTGCCAAGATCCTGCCCATTCCCCGGCGCTTTGCGGCGAAGGGGGTCGAGCGCTACGGCTTTCACGGCCTGTCATATGAATTTCTCATGGAAGAGTTCGCGCGCGTGGCGGGTGTCGAAGCAGCAAAGGGGCGCGTGATTCTGTGCCATCTCGGAAACGGATCGAGCCTCGCAGCCGTCAGCGACGGAAAGAGCGTTGACACCAGCATGGGGTTTACGCCCGCGGCAGGCGTTCCCATGGCCACGCGTTCCGGCGATCTGGATCCCGGGCTGGTCTGGTATCTGGCGCAAACCGAGCACATGACCGCGCAGCAGTTCCACCAGATGATCAACAAAGAGTCCGGGTTGCTGGGCGTCTCGGAAACGAGCTCCGACCTACGGGACTTGTTGGCACGCGAGGCGAACGATATTCGGGCTGCGGAAGCCGTTGCTTTGTTTTGCTACCAAGTAAAGCAGCGGATCGGCGCTTTTGCCGCAGCGCTTGGCGGGCTGGACACGATCATCTTCGCGGGTGGCATCGGCGAAAATGCATCCGTGATCCGCGCGCGCATCTGCGAGGGCCTCGGCTTTCTCGGTGTCCATCTCGATGAGGACCGGAACGCAACCGGCGAGCCTGTCATTTCCGTCGACCACAGCAATGTCCGGGTGCGTGTCATTCGTACCGACGAAGACGTAATCATCGCGAAGGCCGTCTTCCGAATGCTCGCCGGCACCGAAACCAGCCAGCACGCCCAGCTCGAGGAATAGGCCCATGAACAAACCGCTTACGACTGATCTCCTACAAAAAATGAACGCCTATTGGCGTGCAGCCAACTATCTCTCGGTCGGCCAAATCTATCTGTATGATAACCCGCTGCTTAGAGTTCCCTTGAAGCTCGAACACGTGAAGCCGCGTCTGCTCGGCCACTGGGGCACAACTCCAGGGTTGAACTTCATCTATGTGCATTTGAACCGAGTCATCGACGAGCGTGACTTGAACATGATGTACGTCACCGGCCCCGGGCACGGCGGCCCGGGTCTCGTGGCCAACACTTATCTCGAAGGAAGCTATAGCGAGCTCTACCCGGACATCTCGCAGGACGAACTGGGAATGAAAAAGCTGTTCAAGCAATTTTCCTTTCCCGGCGGTATTCCGAGTCACGTCGCTGCGGAAACGCCGGGCTCCATCAACGAAGGCGGTGAACTCGGCTATTGCCTGTCACACGCCTACGGTGCGGCCTTCGACAATCCCAACCTTCTCGTCGCTTGCGTGGTGGGCGATGGTGAGGCGGAAACTGCCGCTCTCGCCACCAGCTGGCACTCGAACAAGTTTCTCAATCCGATACGCGACGGTGCGGTCCTGCCGATCCTGCATCTGAACGGCTACAAGATTGCAGGCCCCACCGTCCTTGCCCGCATTCCCCGTGACGAACTCGAGTCGCTGTTCCGCGGATACGGCTTCACGCCGCACTTTGTCGAGGGCGATGACCCGATGGAGATGCATCAGCTCATGGCTACGACGCTCGACACCGTGATCGAGAGCATTCAGCACATCCAGCACGATGCCCGCGCCAATGGATTCAAGAGGCGTCCGCTCTGGCCCATGATCATCCTGCGCTCGCCGAAGGGCTGGACGGGCCCGAAGGAGGTCGATGGCAAACAGACCGAGGGTACATATCGCTCGCACCAGGTGCCGATGGGCGACATGAGCCACCCTGGACACGTGCGTATTCTGGAAGACTGGCTGGAGAGTTATCGCCCGCGTGAACTGTTCGACGAGATCGGCAGGCTCCGGCCTGAACTCGCTGAACTGGCCCCGAACGGCCTGCGGCGGATGGGCGCCAATCCCCACGCCAACGGCGGCCTGCTGTTGCGCGACTTGCGCTTGCCGGATTTCCGCGACTACGCGGTTAAGATCCCGAAACCTGGCAGCGTGAGAGCCGAAGCAACGCGAATCCAGGGTGAGATGATCCGAGACGTGGTGAAACTGAATCCCGAAACGTTCCGCGTTTTCAGTCCGGACGAAACAGCGTCGAACCGCTGGGGCGCCGTGTTCGAGGTAACGAACCGCTGCTCGACCGCGGAAATTGTTCCTGGCGACGACCACGTTGCGCCGGACGGCCGGGTGATGGAGGTCTTGAGCGAGCACCAGTGCGAAGGATGGCTCGAAGGGTATCTGCTCACGGGCAGACATGGCTTTTTCTCATGCTATGAGGCCTTCATCCATATCATCGACTCGATGTTCAATCAGCATGCCAAATGGCTTGACGTGGCGAACCACGTCCCATGGCGACGGCCGATTGCTTCCCTGAACTACCTGCTTTCGTCACATGTGTGGCGGCAGGATCACAACGGCTTCAGCCATCAGGATCCCGGCTTCATTGACCACGTCATGAGCAAGAAGGCGGAGGTCATCCGCGTCTATCTGCCGCCCGACGCGAATACCCTGCTTTCCGTGACGGACCACTGCCTACGCAGCCGGAACTACGTCAACGTCATTGTCGCCGGCAAACAGCCTTCGCCGCAGTGGCTCGATATGGACGCAGCGATCAAGCACTGCAACACCGGACTGGGTATATGGGAGTGGGCCAGCAGCGACGAAGGCAGCGAGCCTGACGTGGTGATGGCCTGCGCCGGCGATGTGCCAACCATGGAAACGTTGGCAGCCGTGGACCTGCTGCGGCAGCATTTCCCAGCGCTCAAGATCCGGGTCATCAACGTGGTGGACCTGCTGACGTTGCAGTCAAAAAGCCAGCATCCGCACGGCCTCAGCGACGCGGATTTCGATACCCTGTTCACCAGGGACAAACCCGTCATCTTTGCCTATCACGGGTATCCCTCGCTGATCCACAAGCTCACCTATCGACGAACCAACCACCACAATCTGCACGTTCACGGGTTCAAGGAAGAGGGGACAACCACGACACCATTCGACATGGTTGTGCTCAACGAGCTCGACCGGTTCCATTTGGCCAAAGCCGTTATCGACCGATTGCCGGAACTGGGCCCACGCGCTGCCAGCCTCGCGCAGTTCATCGGCAACAAACTCGATGAACATGTGCGCTACATCCGGCAGTACGGTGAGGACATGCCCGAGATTCGCGACTGGGTATGGGGATCGGACCGAGCGGGGGTCGAAAGCTCAGGGCGCGAATGAGCGACACGAAGCCACCGCGCCGTAAGCGGGCTGCGCCTCGAGCGAGCGGCGGGGTCGAACTGGAGCTCGCCGGTGTCGTGGTCGCATCGGATCCGACGCGAGCCCGAGGTTGATCGCGGCGGTGATCAAGGCGCTGAAGGTCAGCGCGTGATCGGACCGATCGGAGGAGCCCGGGTGATGGTGGCGATCCGGCCCGTCGACTTCCGCAAAGGTGCCGAGGAGGCCGCACTACGCGGCGGTTCTCGACGACGACCCGGTCTCCGACGAGATCCTCTGGGAGATGTGGGTCAACGGCTTCGGCCGAGCAGCCGATCTGAGGCCGCAGTGCTGGATAGCCATCGAGAAGAGCGGCGAAGAGGACGCCAAGGTCGCGCTCGCCGGACTTCTCCATCTCGTCACCATCGCTCGCGATCAAGGCGCCATGTCCGAAGACGACATCATGGCCTTCGACGAGACTGGACGGTTGCTCTTCAGCGTGCGGGGATGCTGAGTTCCAGCGCGAAGTGCAACACTCCACCGCCTATCTCGCCGGAGTCTTTGAGAGGCTGAGGTCATCCTCCTGCTCGGCCGCGCCATTGAAACCGCCTGATATCCAACAGCTTCGCTGAGAACAGGAACGAATGCGGTCGTGTCCCCAGTGATGGTGTAGGAGGCTGCGGGCGGAGCCGTCGGGGTAGCGCAGCGCGCGGCCGAGTGTAGTGCTGGCGGTCATCGCCGATCTTCGAGAAGGTTCGGGTTGCACACCTGGAACCTGAAACGGAGACGACGATGACCACCGAGAGAATGGCCCTTATCGAGCTGATTGCGAAACTAGCTTCGAAGCTTCACCCCAAACGCGCTGACCGCAAACTCTCAGTCACCGGACCGAGCACTTTGTGCAGATCGTCAAGGAATTGCAGCGCCATCGCTTCGGCCGACGCGCCGAGACGCTGCCCAGGGACCAGCTTCTGCTTGGCCTTGAGGAGGTCGAGCAGGGCGTTGCCGCTGACGAATCAGCCGAAGAGACAGCAGCCCCGGCAGTGCGGAGGGATTGAGCCGCCAAACGCCGAGCGAATCGGGGCTCGCTGCCTGCCCATCTGCCGCGGATCGAGACCGTCGTCGACATCGAGGACTGAGCCTACACATGCTGCCGGCATGCCTGCATGTCATTGGCGAGGACGTCGCCGAGCGTCTCGATATCGTTCCCGCCCCGTTCCGCGTGCTGGTCACCCACCGCCCTCGCTACGGTTGCCGATCCTGCGAAGGGATCGTGGTGCAGGCGACGGCACCGGCGCGGCTGATCGAGGGTGGCATTCCCACCGAGGCGACGGTCGCCCAGGTGCTCGTGTCCAAATATGCCGACCATCTGCCGTTCTATCGCCAGACCCAGATCTACGCCCGCCAGGTTGTCCATCTCGACCACTCGACGCTGGCCGACTGGGTCTGGCGGGCGGGGTTCCTGCTCCGGCCCGTCCATGAAAGGCTGCTCGGCACCTGAAGACGTCGTGCAAGCTGTTTTCCGATGAGACCGCCGCACCGGTTCTCGATCCTGGCCGAGGACGGACGAAGACTGGCCAGCTCTTCGCCTATGCCCAGGATGATCGTCTCTTTGGCGGCGATGATCCGCCTGCCGTCGCCTATGTCTACGCGCCCGACCGCAAGGCCGAGCGACCCATCGCCATCTCCAGGGAGGTTGGCGTTCTCCCGGTCGACGGCTATGGCGGATAAAAAGTGCTGGCCGAGAAAGGAGACGTTCGCCATTCCTTTCTGCCGGGGTCATCACATGGCGCCGTCGGCGCTGTTTGACCATTCCCAATTCGCGGTTGCGCGAGCGGCCCGGATGCAATTTCAGGTCAGGACACCAGCGCCATGAAGCTCTTCCAACGTGCGGTGCTTCGCTTGGACACCCGCATGTACCAAGCACCGAGCAGGCCGCCGAGGAGTCCGCCGAGCCCATCGACAATGAGGTCCCACATGGTATCCTCCAAAGGCGCCATCAGCGGCGAGCCCTGCGCGCCTTGCCCGAAGAATGCGTCCGATGCGAATTCGAGGATTTCCCAGAGCGCACCGGCGCCGAGCGTCAATAGGAAGATGCCCGACAGGTTCAGAAAGAAGCCGGACTGGAGTCTGCACGTCATCCGGAGCGTGTAGATCGTAAGAAACGACACGACGGCGAGGAGGCCAGAATTGCCGAAGTGAATGAGCTTGTCATAGAATGGTATCGCGTCGTAGAGGTCAAGCATGCGCCCGAGCGTCATGTCGGTGACTAACCACCACAGGACGAACAGCTCGATCTCGACGGGGATATTCAACTGACTTGTATGGGCGAGGAGAGGCGGCGCGACAATCAGCATCAGTGCGGCGAGGCACAGGAGCGTGTATAGGAGCGCGCCCTGGTAGAGGTGAACCGTCGCCGTCGCCATGATCAGAAAGCGCAGCACCCATGCGAGCCGGATCTCCCAGGAGGGAGCAGATTCGGGACCGGAAGTACCGAGATCATCGCGACCGGGCAGTTCATCGGATCCGTTCATCACGCTGCTCTCGTCCGCTGCATGCGATCCAGCGGGCCAGCCTAATAGGGTTCAGCGTCCGCAACGAACCGGATATCGCTCAGCATCCCCGAAATGCCGATACTGGAGGCAAGGACGTGAGTCCATCGGCCGTCCGCTGCTGAAATCCTGGTGCCGAACCGGCAGCAGGCGCCTACCGCCTCGCCACGATCCCCCCGGGCAAGGCAGTGATCATCTCCACCCCTGTCGTCAGTCATCAGTCGATCATAGACCGTCACTGCGATTCCGGCGAGCGCCGTAGAGATGAATACTCAGCGGAGCGTATCGAGATAGGGCACCCTCCGCCCCAGGGGGCGCTGAGACACTGAAGGCTTATTGAAGCCGACCGGAGGTGGTGACGGCTGGGAAGCGCGGAGGAGCCGCGGATGCAAAGACCTCGACGAGCAGATAGGGCTGTCGTCGATCACGGCAATAGACCATCGCGTCGACAACGGCGGCGCCAGTATCGTGAACCGCATCGGCTCATGCGGGAGGTTCAGTAGGAGTTGGAGCGACCTCGAGCAAACTCGCGGGCTGCCCCTCGGTCCGATTGGCTCCCACGTCTTCGCTCCGTTTCCGCCGATCCTCGCGCCGTTCCCGTCGCCGCATAGACGGTCTGCGGATCGGAGGCCGGGGCAGGGGGTATAGATGTCGGCGGACAGCGGCCCGAGATGCTAGCTGCGGTGGGCGTTAAGGTTCTCGTGGCCGCCCTTCGTGCCGATGCCAAGTTTCGGGTGATGAAGTACGCCATTACCACCCAAGACCTAAGAAACGGGGACATTACAGACGGTTCGCCAGAGATCGGTTTTCCAGTTAGACTTTTCGAGAGGCGGCGCGAAAACGCCGATCGCATAGTCGGCCCCTCCGACAGACACCGTTGCCGGGGGACCGCACCGGACACGAGCTGGGTGGATTGCCGGATCGCGGTAAGAAACCGAGCCGTCGTTCGCCATCGTAGTCAGGCCGATGAGGACGTCAAAATCGTAAGCGGCGTCGACTGAGGCCGTCCCTGATCGAAGGATCAGGGTGACGTTGGGAGATCCCGGGAATTCGGCTGTGTGAAATGGGATAGGTTCCGCAGCACTTGCCATGGTCGTCATCAGCACGGCTGCGATGAGGGACTGCGCATGCATGTCATCCTCCCAAAGCTTCTTCCAAGGCACGATGGTATCACTGAATGTCGTGGCCGGTGAGTCCGCTTGGGTATGCTCAAATGGGCATCCGTTCTGGCTGCAGCGTTCTCCTTGGCTGCCAGCGTCGGGGTCAAAACCCAAAGCCTTTCAGAAAATCGAATACAGTGAAAGACTTACGATGACCTATACGATCAACCGAACGATTCCCGACGCGGATATCGACGCCGCCGAGCGCCGCACCCGCGAGGCCCTGGCTGAACATGGCTTCGGCGTGCTGACCGAGATCGACGTCAAGGCGACTATGAAGAAGAAGCTCGATTTCGAGATGCCGGCCTACCGCATCCTCGGTGCCTGCAATCCCAAGATGGCGCATCAGGCGATCGGAATCGAGCCACGCGTTGGCGCGATGCTCCCGTGCAACGTCATCCTGCGCGAAGTGGAGGGTGGAGTGGAGGTTAGTGCCATTGACCCCGTGATATCGATGCAGGGGATCGAGAACGCTGAACTGACGGCCGTCGCGGCGGAGGTCCGAGATCTCCTCGCGAAGGCGGTGGACGTGATCTAGTGGGACTCGATAGCCAGAAAACTGCACGGGATGCCTTTCCTGGACACCGCCCGCGCCCTGCTCGTCTTTGGGAAGCGCCTGAACTGCCCGTCGCCTACTTTTCTTTCGTCCTGCATTTCGTCTGGGAGTTCATTCAGGTTCCGACATATGCCGGCATGGCCGAGATGCCCCACTGGGAGGCGATCAAGCTCTGTATGTCGGCAACGTTTGGCGATGTCGGGTTCGCGCTGACGGCATTCTGGGCTGCCAGTCTGGCGGCGCGCAGCCGGGAGTGGATCCTTCGGCCGACGCGCATTCCGGCCGTGATCTTTGTCGCCGTCGGTATCGTCCTGACCGTAGGGTTCGAATACTATTACACCAACATCAGCCTGCGCTGGTCCTATTCGGAGCTAATGCCGCTTGTACCGCCCTTGGGCACCGGGCTGAGTCCGCTCCTGCAATGGTTCGTCATTCCGTCGCTCATGATCTGGCTGACCCGTCGCCATCTTCTGGGAGCCCGAGCCGTAGACGAAGCAGATGCATGATGCTTCGCTGGTCCGGCCTCCTGCCTCGTCGCGGCCTGGCCAGCGCGTCAGCGGGCATCGTCCTTGGTCATCGCACTTTAGGGCGAGACGGTGGCGGAGCCCTTGCCTGAACAGAAGGGCGGTGCTTGGTGCCTCGGCTTGTGAAGGGGAGGCGCTTCTCTGGTCGGCGATGCGACGAAAGCCGGTGGGAAAGCCGATGACGACCGATTGAAGAACAGCATCACCTTGCTAGGCGCGGTGGCCATGGGCACCGGCGTGATGATCGGCGCAGGCATCTTCGCGCTGACGGGCAGATCGCCGAGCTTGCGGGCCGCTGTTCCCGCTCTCGTTCATCGCGGGTGCGGTGGTCACGGCCTTCAGCGCCTATACCTGTGTCAAGATGTCGAACGCGTTTCCATCCGCGGGCCGCATCGGGATGATCCTCAGGAAGGCCTACGGCCGACGACGGTCGCTGCGGGCGCCGCACGACTGATGGCACTATCGATGGTCATCAGCGAGAGTCTCGTCGCGTGTACCTTCGGAACATACACGCTTCAGGCGTTCGGCGGCGATCCGGACAGGGTCCTCATGCCGATTCTCGGCGTCGGGTTGATCGTTTTCGCGTATCTCTTGAACGCTTCTGGCACCCGTTCGGTCGGGCTTTGGTCCATCGTCACGGCGGTGGTCAAGGTGGGCGGCATCGCGTCGTTCGGGGCACCTGGTCTCTGGGCAAGCGGCATCTCGTTCGTAGCCACGGGCGGAGAGTTGGGCGTAGATGGATTCGTGGCGTCTATAGCGCTGTCCATCCCTGCCTTCAAAGGCTTCACGACCATCACCAACAGCGGCGCCGAGATCACCGAACCGCACCGCAACGTAGGCCGCGCCATCGTCTGGTCCATCGCCGTCTGCGTCGTCGTCTATCTGCTGGTCGCCTTCGCGGTCGGCTCCAGCCTGCCGCTCGACCGCATCGTGGCGGTGAAGGACTACGCGCTGGCCGAGGCAACCCAACCCGCTCTCGGTCAGACCGGCTTCTACCTGACGGTGGCGCTCGCGCTGGTGGCCACGGCCTCGGGCCTAGTCGCCAGCGTTTTCGCGGTCTCGCGGATGCTGGCGATGCTGAGCGACATGAAGATGATCCCCCACAGCCATTTCGGGATGCCCGGCAGGATCAAGGACCACACGCTCGTCTACACCGTCGTGGTCGCAGCCTTTCTCACGGTGTTCTTCGACCTCAGTCGCATCGCCTCGCTCGGGGCGTTCTTCTATCTGGTGATGGACATGATCATCCACTTCGGCGTTTTCCGGCATCTGAGAGAGGAGATCGGCGCGAAGGGATGGGTGCTGCTGACGGCCATCGCCCTCGACGCGTCGGTGCTGCTCGCCTTCACCTGGATGAAGTGGCAGTCCGATACGCCGATCGTCGTGACCGGCATCGTCGGCATGGCGCTGGTGTTCCTGTTCGTGGGAATTTTCCTGGCACGCAACCCGGTGAGGGAAGGCGCTCACGAACAGCATTGAAAAAGACTTGAGCATCCAGTTGCTGGAAGCCTCAAGCTGAAGCGACACAGTGAAAGGTTGGCTGGCAATGAACCACGATCATCACCACGCGGCGTCCGATATCCCGGCGGGAACCGAGGGGGCGACAGATCCGGTCTGCGGGATGACGGTCGCGGTCAAGCCGGACGGGCGTCACGCCGAATTCCAGGGGGAGACCTTCCATTTCTGCTCGGAGAAATGCCAGACGAAGTTCAAGGCGGATCCATGGTTCTATGCTTCGGGCCGCGCCACTGGACAGAAGAAGGCTGCTCCGGCCAACGTCCAGTACACCTGCCCGATGCACCCGGAGATCGTGCGAGATGCGCCCGGTGCCTGCCCGATCTGCGGCATGGCGCTCGAGCCGATGCTGCCCTCGGACGAGCCGAGCGAGGAGCTGACCGACTTCACTCGCCGAATGTGGATCTCGGCGGCGGCGGCAGTGCCGCTCATCATCCTGACGATGGGCGAACTGGTGGCCCTGCCGGTTCGCGAATGGATCGGCCACCAGACGGCCAGCTATCTGGAGTTCGTGTTGGCGACGCCGATCATCCTCTGGGCGGCACTGCCCTTCTTCCGGCGCGGCTGGGATTCGGTGGCGAACCGGTCGCCGAACATGTGGACGTTGATCAGCCTGGGGGTGGGGGCTGCCTACCTCTATTCCCTGGTTGCGACCTTCATGCCGGGCGTGTTTCCCGAGCAGTACCGGATGGGCCACGGCGTCGGTACCTATTTCGAGGCAGCGGTGGTGATCGTGGCGCTGGTCTTCGTCGGCCAGGTTCTGGAGCTGCGCGCACGCGAAAGAACCGGCGACGCGATCCGGGCGCTTCTTGATCTGGCGCCGAAGACCGCACGGCGCATCCTGCCGGACGGATCGGAGTACGATGCGCCGCTGGACAATATCATGGAAGGCGACCGGCTGCGCGTGCGCCCGGGCGACGCCGTGCCGGTGGACGGGACGGTGATCGAGGGCCGGTCGTCTCTCGACGAGAGCATGCTGACCGGCGAGTCGATGCCGGTGGAAAAAGGTCCCGGTGACGAGGTGACGGGGGCCACGATCAACAAGAACGGCTCGTTGGTGATCGAGGCCGGCAAGGTCGGGTCCGACACGGTACTGGCGCAGATCGTGGCAATGGTGTCGAACGCCCGGCGATCACGCGCCCCGATCCAGGGCTTGGCAGACAGGGTCTCGGCGGTGTTCGTGCCGACCGTGGTCGCGATCGCGATCGTCGCCTTCCTCGTCTGGCTTGCGGTCGGCCCGGAACCGGCACTGGTCTTCGCGATCGCGTCGTCCGTGTCCGTCCTGATCATTGCCTGTCCCTGCGCCCTTGGACTGGCGACCCCGATCTCGATCACCACGGCGGCGGGGCGGGGGGCACAGGCGGGCGTGCTGATCAAAGACGCCGAAGCGCTCGAGCGCATGGCGGCTGTCGACACCCTGATCGTGGACAAGACCGGCACACTGACGATGGGAAAGCCGAAGCTTACGGATATCGTGGCACTTGGGAACGTTACTGATACCGACCTGTTGTCGCTGGCCGCGGCTCTCGAGCGCGGCTCGGAACACCCGCTGGCAGAGGCCATCGTCGAGGGAGCGGAAGCGCACGGTGGCCCGCGTCGGGAGGCCGCGGACTTCGAAGCGGTCACCGGCAAAGGCGTGCGCGGCAGGGTCGACGGACGTGCGGTGGCGCTCGGCAATGGAGCGATGATGCGTGACATGGGGCTGGAGACCGCGCAGGCCGAGAACAGTGCCGATGCCCTTCGCGCCGAAGGTAAGACGGCGATGTTCATTTCCGTCGATGGCGCGCTGGCCGGTATCGTGGCCGTGGCCGACCCGATCAAGGATTCGACGGCGCAGGCGATCAGGGAACTGCACGCGCAGGGGCTTCGCGTCATCATGGCTACAGGCGACAACGAACGCACGGCGCAGGCGGTGGCAGGCAGGCTCGGCATCGACGAGGTGCGCGCCGGCATCTTGCCCGAGGCCAAGAAGGATCTGATCGACCGGTTGCGCCGGGACGGCCACAAGATCGCAATGGCGGGCGACGGCGTCAACGACGCGCCCGCGTTGGCGGCGGCCGATGTCGGGATCGCCATGGGCACCGGAGCCGACGTGGCTATGGAGAGCGCAGGGATAACCCTGCTGGGCGGCGACCTGATGGGCATCGTACGGGCACGAAAGCTCGCCCGCGCCACTTTGCGCAACATCAAGCAGAACCTCTTCTTCGCCTTCGCCTACAACGCGCTCGGCGTACCCATCGCGGCGGGTCTGCTTTATCCGGTCACCGGCCTTTTGCTCTCGCCAATGATCGCAGCGGCTGCGATGAGCCTGTCGTCCGTGTCGGTCATCACCAACGCCTTGCGGCTGCGACGGATCAAGTTGTGAGGAACTGACGATGGAAGAAATCCCGAACCGTTGGGAAGGCGTCTATCGGGTCAAGGAAGAGGCCGAGACGAGCTGGTTCGAGGACCTCCCGCGGGTGCCGCTCGACCTGATCGGCGCGACAGGGGCAGAAAGGGATGCGGCTATCGTCGATGTGGGCGCGGGTTCATCCCGGCTCGTGGATTGCCTTCTGGAACGGGGATTCCGCCGGATCACCGTGCTCGACCTGTCGGAAACCGCGCTGGCGAGGACCCGTGCGCGGCTACCCGGGGAAGCGCCCGTCGACTGGGTCGTGGAGAATGTGCTCGACTGGAAGCCGAACCAGCGCTTCGGGATCTGGCATGATCGGGCGGCCTTTCATTTCCTGACCGAGACCGTCGATCAAGACGCCTATCTACGGGTCATGGATGGGGCCTTGCTTCCCGGTGGACACGCGATCATTGGAACGTTCGCGCCGGACGGCCCGACATCGTGCAGCGGTTTGCCGGTTGCCCGCTACGATGCGGCCTTGCTGTCCGAGCGATTGGGCGCGGGTTATCAGCTGGTCAAGTCGGTGAACTACGAGCACCGCACGCCATGGGGCAGCGTGCAGCGTTTCCATTTCGGGCTCTTCCTGAAGTTCTGACGGGTTTCGGGGGGGTGAGAATCGACCGCCTCCGCGTCCGATCTCTGCGATCGCAGGTCACGAAAGTCCGGGACAAGACGACGCGATGGAATATGCCTCGGTCCTACGCTCGTCGGGCGCTGGACAAAGGTCGGCATCCCCGACGCGAGCGCGCATCCTCGTCCGCTCGCTTCGATCGTAGCCTAATGGTCGCGAACCAATCCCGACAGGCCGTCGATGATCGGGCAATCCGGGTGAACGTCGCCATGGCAGCTCCCGACCAGGTGTCCGAGGATCTGTCGGAGACCGGTCAGTTCGGCGATCTTGCGGTCTATCTCTCCGAGCTTCTCGGTCGCGATCGCCTTCACATCCGCGCTGGCGCGGCCGCGGTCCGTGTAGAGAGAAAGCAGTTGCCTGCACTCTTTGACCGAGAATCCGAGGCTGCGGGATCGCTGGACGAAGCGGAGCCGGTAGACGTCTTCGACGGAATAGTTGCGGTAGCCGTTCGACGCCCGATCGGCAGTCATGAGGCCTATGTCCTCGTAATAACGGATCGTCTTGGGTGGCAGACCTGACCGATGGGCGGCTGCTCCGATGTTCATGGCGACTTCTCCGTCCTTCAATACCATCTGGGGTTTCCGGCTGCTGACAGGCCAATGATTCGCAACCAGCAGGACGAGGGACCCGGCCGCACAGCATGCACGCACGGCCGGCGTCATCTTATTCGGCGTTTTCGGCGAGCCAGGCGATCATCTCCTCGATCTCGCCGACCTGTGCGGCGATGATCTTTCCGCCAAGCTCGATCATCTGCGGGTCGTCGCCGTACTCGAGCAGCACCTGCGCCATGTCGATGGCACCCTGGTGGTGGGCGATCATCCCGCAGGCGAATGCCACGTCGGCATCGTCCTTCATCATGCCTTCGTGCATGGCCGGCATGCTGATCATCATCCGGCGCATGTTTTCCCGGACATGCTCGGGCATGGTGTCGAGATCCATGCCGCCCATTCCCATCGATTCCATCATGTCCCGCATGGACGAGCCCATGCCAGGGCTCTGATCGCTGTCCATGGCACCATGGCCCATCGCCGAATGACCCATGCCGCCGGTGGCGGACGACAAAGTGCACTGCTCGGGAAGCTGGAATTCCGTATCCTGGGCAAGAGCCGGCGCCGAAAGTGCGGTTGCGGCGAATGTGGCTGCGATAAGCGTCTTTGCGATATTCATCTTCAGGTTTCCTGATTGTGTGGATTTGCGAACGATCGGACCGGCAAGCGTCGCGGCGGCCGCAGGATCACGCTGGGCTCGCTGCCTTTGCCACGCACCGTCGATGCGGATGTCCTCCGGTCCTCGCCGGCAACAATGGGCAGGTCGTGCGGGTCGACGGAGATGCCCGGATGGCAAAACGTCATGGCGCAACAGTCGACCGCCGCGATGTCGCAGTCGGCATTCCGGTCGACGTGATGGGCCGGGTGTCCGTCCTTCGGCGCGGATGGCACATGATGGCCGTGGGGCGCCGTCCGGACCCCGTGCTGATGCGGCGACGCGGACGCCGGGTCGGCCAGGCAGCCCGACGGCGATTAGAGCCAGCGTCAGCAGTGCCGCCCAGACCATCCTCCCCATGCACGCAAGCTGTCTCACCGGGGGCTTGCCCGTGTTCGCGATGGCCGTCCGGCAGTCGGGGCCGAGGCCGATCCGCGGGTTTGCGCCGGCATTGCCATCGCAAGGACCGACCCGTGCTCACGCGGCCCGGCGTGGCGGATAGCCGACATCTTCGAGGACCGCCGCCATAGCGGCTTCGTCGGCGCCCGATACCACGTCGACCCGCTTCGAGGGCAGGTCGACGGCGACCTTCGCCTGCGGATCGACCGAATGGATTGCCCGCGTGACGCTCCGGGCGCAGCCGCCGCAGGCCATGTTGTCGATCTGAAACTGCATGAAACGCTCGTCGGATGAGTTCGTCTGGCGGGAAGATGGTGCTTCCAGCAGGTGGAAGGTCAAGGGGCGGCGTGACCCGCGAGATTTCCGATCGCCCAGTGTTGACCTTCCATTGACTGGAAGCCCCACATGAGCTTCCGACAGGAGCGACGCATGACCGTCCACGCGAAGATCGATCAGGATATCTCACCCGTAGGAGGGGGGCATCCATCCAGGATTTCCCTGCCGGTGATGGGCATGAGCTGTGCTTCCTGCGTCGGGCGCGTTGAGAAGGCGCTCGGCCGGGTGGAGGGCGTCACGAAGGCGAGCGTCAACCTGGCGACCGAGCGCGCCGAGATCGCCGTCGACCGGCGCATCGACCCGGTGGTCCTCGTCAAGGCGATCGAGGATGCGGGCTACGCGGTTCCCGGCCACCGAGTGGAACTCGCCATCGACGGCATGAGCTGCGCCTCGTGCGTGGGGCGGGTGGAGAAGGCGCTGCTCGCGGTGCCCGGCGTTACCGCCGCCTCGGTCAATCTGGCGTGCGAACGGGCCTCGGTCACGACAGGTCCCTCCGTCCACGAGGCCGACCTCGTCGCGGCAGTCGCCTCCGCAGGCTACGAAGCGCGGACCGTGACAGGCGACGAGGGCGGCGAGGCGCAGGCCGCTCGCAAGCAGGCCGAGCAGACGGCTCTCGCCCGTGACGTGGCGATCGCCGCAGTGCTGACCCTGCCGGTCTTCGTTCTGGAAATGGGCTCCCACCTCGTGCCGGCCATCCATGATCTCGTCATGGCGACGATCGGCATGCGCGCCAGCTGGTATCTGCAGTTCGTGCTGACGACGGTCGTGTTGTTCTGGCCGGGGCTGCGGTTCTTCCGGATCGGCCTGCCGGCGCTCGCCAGAGGCGGCCCCGACATGAACTCGCTCGTGGCCGTCGGCACGCTCGCCGCCTGGTCGTACTCCGTGGTGGCGACCTTCGCGCCGCAGCTGCTGCCGACCGGAACGGTCAACGTCTATTTCGAGGCCGCCGCCGTCATCGTCACGCTGATCCTGATCGGCCGCTATCTCGAGGCCCGCGCCAGGGGCCGTACCTCGGAAGCGATCAAGCGCCTCGTCAAGCTTCAGCCCAAGACCGCTCGCGTCCAGCGGGACGGCAGCAGCGTGGCGGTGCCGCTGTCGCAGATCGTCGTCGGCGATCTCGTCGATGTCCGTCCCGGCGAGCGCGTCGCCGTGGACGGCGAGGTGGTGGCCGGCTCCTCCTTCGTCGACGAGTCGATGATCACCGGCGAGCCGGTGCCGGTCGAGAAGACGGACGGAACGAAGGTGGTCGGCGGCACGGTCAATCACACCGGCAACTTCACCTTTCGGGCGACGGCCGTTGGCGCCGAGACGACGCTCGCGCAGATCATCCGCATGGTCGAGGAAGCGCAGGGCTCGAAGCTTCCGATCCAGGCGCTGGTCGACCGGGTGACGCTGTGGTTCGTCCCCGCCGTCATGCTCGCGGCGGCGCTGACCTTCCTCGTCTGGTTGCTGTTCGGTCCGGATCCGGCCGTCAGCTTCGCCCTCGTCAATGCCGTGGCCGTGCTGATCATCGCTTGTCCCTGCGCCATGGGGCTGGCGACGCCGACCTCGATCATGGTCGGAACCGGGCGCGGGGCCGAGATGGGTGTGCTTTTCCGCAAGGGCGAGGCGCTCCAGTCGCTGAAGGACGCCCGCGTGGTGGCGCTCGACAAGACCGGCACGCTGACCGAGGGGCGGCCCGTCCTGACCGACATGGAGACCACCGGCGGCCACGAAGCGGACGCGGTCCTGACGCTGGTCGCCGCCGTCGAGACGAAGTCCGAGCATCCGATCGCCCGCGCCATCGTCGAGGCCGCCACAGCGCGGAATCTGACGCTTCCCGCGCTGGCGAACTTCGAGAGCGTGACGGGTTACGGCGTGCGTGCCGAAGCGGGCGGGCACCGGGTCGAGATCGGCGCGGACCGTTTCATGGCAGGGCTCGGGCTCGACGTCGGCCCGTTCGCTGCCGTCGCCGAGCGTCTGGGCGGGGAGGGGAAGTCGCCGCTTTATGCCGCTATCGATGGGCGGCTGGCCGCGATAATCGCCGTCGCCGACCCGATCAAGGCCACCACGCCGACGGCGATCGCCGCGCTGCACGATCTCGGCCTGATGGTGGTGATGATCACCGGTGACAACCGCCGGACCGCCGATGCGATCGGGCGGCGGCTGGGCATCGACGAGGTGGTGGCCGAGGTGCTGCCGGACGGCAAGGTGGCCGCGGTCAGGGACCTGAAGCGCCGGCACAGCCGGCTCGCCTTCGTCGGCGACGGCATCAACGATGCGCCGGCGCTGGCCGAAGCCGATGTCGGCATCGCCATCGGAACGGGGACCGACATCGCCATCGAGGCGGCAGACGTCGTGCTGATGTCGGGCAGCCTCAGGGGTGTTCCCAATGCGATCGCGCTGTCGCACGCGACGATCCGCAACATCCGGCAGAACCTCTTCTGGGCCTTCGCCTATAACACGGCCCTGATCCCGGTCGCTGCCGGCGTGCTCTATCCCGCTTTCGGTCTGCTGCTGTCGCCGGTGCTTGCCGCCAGCGCGATGGCGATGTCCAGCGTCTTCGTCCTCGGCAACGCGCTGCGGCTCAGACGCTTCCGGGCCCCGATGAGCGATGGCGGACGACAGCCGGGAGAGCTTGCATGAACCAGTCCGCTCCCACGCCGCAAGGCACCGCCGCCCTCTACCGGATGCTGATGTCCGGGCATGTCTGCCCCCATGGCATCAAGTCGAAATGGCTGATCGAGCCCCAGGGCTGCAGGGTCGACGATCAACATCTGGAAACCCGCGAGCAGACCGACGCCTTCAGGGAAGAGCACGACGTGGAGACCAGGCCGCAGCCCCTCATCGGGTCGGCGGCTACACCGAGCTTCCACGAATGGATCATTGGAGGCGATGCTTCGGCCGGGGCCTCGTGAAGAGATCGCGATCTCTATACACGCGTTCAGCCGGAGCGGCCCTTGAAGTTAAGTCGCCGCTGCGTTGGTCCGCTCGGATGCGAAGGAGATTCCTTTCGCCACCATGACTGCGCCATCTTCCTCGCCGACAAGTTTCGCGCCGGGATCGGGGATCAGGATCGGGGCGTTCGCCCGAGGGAAGCAGCTGCCGACCGCATGCCGAAGCTCACCCGAACTCTCTTCGGACATCTGACGATCGCCCTGGCGGTCGCCTTCGCCATGTTCGCGGCGCCTCAGGGGCCGTCGACTTCGCACGACCCGGTCGCCACGCTGCACGCGGCCCTTGATGACCACGGCCACTCGCATGGTGGCGAGCCGCTCGCCGACACATCCGGGCACGGCGATCACGAGCACAAGCACAACCCGTTCGACCATTCCCACGACAAGCCCGGAACGTTGCCCCGGTTCGACGCCCCCGTGCCGCCCGGTGCCATGCAGCATGCACTGGTCCGTCAGGACCGAGGCCTGGAGAACGAAGCTTCCACCCACGATCGACCGCCGAGACCGTCCGACACCGCCTGATCAGACGCCGTCTCCACGACGGCATGGCACCTTACGGACAATCGGAACCAACCATGCAAGACCCTTCCGTCGAAGGTCGTCTCGAGTCGCGCCACGCGATCCGGTCGATGCTTCGCACCCCCATGCTCGCGCTTCTCCTGGCGACGACATGGGGCACGACAGCTCTCGCGCACGGCGTTGCCGCCGGCGACCAGGGCTACATCCAGGAGATCACCGGGGTGAACCTCATCGCCTTCATGTATCTCGGCGCCAAACACATGGCGACGGGCTACGATCACATCCTGTTCCTGCTCGGCGTGATCTTCTTCCTCTACCGGATGAAGGACATCGGCATCTACGTGACCCTCTTCGCGATCGGTCACTCCACGACGATGCTCCTCGGCGTCTATTTCGATGTCGGGATCAATCATCGACGCGATCATCGGCCTGTCGGTCGTCTACAAGGCGCTCGACAATATGGGGGCGTTCCAGCGGTGGTTCGGCTTCCAGCCGAACACCAAGGCCGCAACCGTGATCTTCGGCCTCTTTCACGGCTTCGGTCTGTCGACCAAGATCCTCGAATACGACATCTCGCCGGACGGCCTGGTGCCGAACCTCCTTGCCTTCAATGTCGGCGTCGAGATCGGCCAGCTCCTCGTCCTCGGCGCGATCCTCATCGTCATGGGCTTCTGGCGCAGGACCCCGAGCTTCTTCCGCCACGCCTACACCGCCAACGCCGTCATGATGGCCGCTGGCTTCGTGCTCTTCGGCTACCAGGTCGCCGGCTATCTCGTCGCCTGACAACCTCTCAACTCAAGGATACCGACACATGTACAACACCGACATGCCCACCCGCGCCGAGCTTCCGTCCACGCGGAAGCTGGTGCGCTCGACCGCCATCGCGGCGGTCTCCGCCACTGCGATCCTCGTCGCCGTCGTGCTTCCCGCCGAGTACGGGATCGATCCGACCGGGGTCGGATCGGCGCTGAACCTGACGGAGATGGGCGAGATCAAGACCCAGCTCGCGGCCGAGGCTGAAGCCGATGCCGCGAGGGACGCAGCCGCCCGCGCTGCCCCGGCAACCGGTGCGAATGCGGCGACGCTTCCGCCCGCCGCCGTCGGCGTGGTTCCGCCGCCCGTCGCCCCGCTGGCCCCGCCAGCACCGCCCGCCCCGGAGCGGCAGTCCAGCCTGTTCGGTGCGATCGGCGGTCTCTTCGTCTCGTCGGCTGTCGCTCAGGAGATGCGCCAGGACGAGATGACCATCACACTAGCCCCCGGGGAGGGCGCGGAGATCAAGCTGACCATGCAGGAGGGCGAGATCGCATCCTTCGCCTGGGTCGTTTCGGAAGGCGGCGCGGTCAACTACGACACCCATGGCGACGGCGGCGGACAGAACATCTCCTACGAAAAGGGGCGCTCGGTCTCTTCCGACGAGGGGACCATCCAGGCGGCCTTCACCGGCAACCACGGTTGGTTCTGGCGTAACCGCGGCGATGCGCCCGTGTCCCTGACGCTGCGCACGAGCGGCACCTACACCGCCTTCGATCGCAAGGTCTGACAACAGCCATCTCCGCCGATCGACGGCTTCCCGCCGTCGGTCGGCATCCCGGATGCCGACCGACCCGTGCTATACGGAAGCCCTGAAATAGGGTAGGGGCCTATATCATGGCTCATATCACAAACGACCCGACTAAGCTCATTGCCCGCATCCGTCGGCTCCAGGGCCAACTGGACGCGGTCGCCCGAAGCCTCGAGAACAAGGCGCCTTGTGGCGATGTCCTGCAACTCGTCGCTTCCATCCGAGGTGCCGTGAACGGCCTGACAATCGAGCTGATGGAGGAGCACGTGCGCAACCACGTGGTGAACCCTGATCGCGAGGACGATCCGGAGAAGGCAAAGGGGGCGACCGACCTGATCGCGGTCCTGCGGACCTACCTGAAGTGACGAGGGGGGAAGTGTCGGCGATGTCGGAGCATGGCGGCTCCCACAGTCATGTCTTTCTCGGCGACGGCCATAGTCGGAACGAGCGCCGTGTCTGGCTCGTGATCGCCTTGACCGTCTCCATGATGGTGATCGAGATCGTCGCCGGTACGATCTACGGCTCCATGGCCCTGGTCGCGGACGGGCTTCACATGTCGACGCACGCGGCCGCCATGCTGATCACCGTCGGTGCCTATTTCTTCGCTCGCAAGCACGCCCGGAACCCTCGCTTCACGTTCGGGACAGGCAAGCTCGGAGACCTCGCCGCATTCGCCAGCGCGATCATCCTCGCGTTGGTCGCTCTCCTCATCGGCTACGAGAGCTTCCTGCGCCTCGTCTCACCCGTGCCCATCTCGTTCGGACAGGCGATCGCGGTGGCCTTCGTCGGGCTCGCGGTGAACCTCGCGAGCGCGTAGCTCCTGAAGGACGACCACCACCACCATGGCCACGATCACGGGCATCACGACCATGATCATGATCACGACGTCCCTCATGCCGGGGGTCGCGACAACAATCTCCGGGCCGCCTACCTTCACGTCCTCGCCGACGCGCTGACCTCGGTCCTCGCCATTGCGGCGCTTGGTCTCGGCAGCCTCTACGGATGGATCTGGCTGGACCCGGTCATGGGCATCGTCGGCGCTCTCGTCATCGCCCGCTGGTCATGGGGATTGGTACGGGATGCCGGGACGGTGCTCCTCGACTACGTCCCGGAAGGCGAGGACTTGCCCGACGAGATCCGCGAGGCGATCGAGGCCGACGGGGACCGCATCACCGATCTCCATGTCTGGCAGGTCGGCCCGGGCCACCATGCGGCCATCGTATCGATCGTCACCGCCCAACCCCGCCCGCTGAAGACCTATCGCGCCAAGCTCGCCCACATCCACGACCTTTCCCACCTTACCGTGGAGGTCGACGCGCTTGAATCCGTCGAGGCGGCCAGCCGCGACTTCGCCGGGTTCGAGGTAACGAGCCGATGCTGACAGTCCTGCGCCATCGCACCTATCGCCATCTTTTCGCAGCGCAGGTTCTGTCGCTGATCGGGACCGGCCTGACGACGGTAGCGCTCGGGTTGCTCGCCTACGACCTTGCCGGCGCCGACGCCGGCGCGGTGCTCGGGACTGCGCTTGCGATCAAGATGATCGCCTATGTGGGTGTCTCGCAGTTCGCCGGGGTCCTGACGGGTTACCTGCCGCGGCGGACGCTGCTGGTCGGCCCACGACCTCGCCCGTGCGGCCTTCGTGCTCGTCCTGCCCTTCGTCACCGAGATCTGGCAGGTCTACGCCCTCGTCTTTGCGTTCCAGTCGATGTCGGCCCTGTTCACACCGACCTTCCAGGGCACGATCCCCGACATCCTGCCGGACGAGCGGGAGTACACGAACGCCCTGTCGCTCTCGCGGCTTGCCTACGACCTCGAGTCGCTCTTCAGCCCGCTACTGGCGGCGCTCCTGCTCACCGTGATCTCCTTCCACTGGCTGTTCCTCGGCACGGTCTTCGGCTTCCTCGGGTCTGTGGCGCTGGTCGTCTCGGTCGCGCTTCCGGTCGCGAAGGCGGCCACCGGCGGGCGGTTCGTCGACAAGCTCACCCGGGGCATTCGCGTCTACCTCGCGACACCGCGCCTGCGAGGTCTCCTGGCCCTGTCCTTCGCGGCCTCGTCGGGAGGGTCGATGGTGATCGTCAACACGGTCGTGCTCGTGCGCGCCGATCTCGGCGGCACCAATAACGACGTCGCCTTCCTCTTCGCCGCCTACGGCCTTGGCTCGATGACCGTCGCCATCCTCCTGTCGCGGCTTCTCGGCCGGGTTCCCACCCGCACCGTCATGCTCGCGGGCGCAAGCGCGATGGCGGGTCTCCTCGTCGTCGCCAGTTTCGGCCCCGGATGGACCGGCAGCCTCGCCCTCTGGGCGTTGCTCGGGGCGGCCGCCTCAGCAATCGGCACACCCGGCGGACTCCTCCTCCGCCGCTCCTCCGACGCCGACAGCCGGCCCGCCGTCTTCGCCGCCCAGTTCGCCCTCTCGCATGCCTGCTGGCTCGTCACCTATCCGGCCGCCGGTTGGCTCGGGGCAACGATCGGGCTCGGCCCGACCTTCCTCGTGATAGCCGGAGGGGCAGCCGCGGATGTCGCAGCGGCGCTGGCGTTCTGGCCCGCAAACGATCCCGTCGAGGTCGAGCATCCCCATCAGGCGTTCGCGCATGACACCCCTCACGTCCACGACGATCACCACCGGCACGAGCACGAAGGCTGGGAAGGTCCGGAGCCACACCGCCATCCGAATCGCCACCAGCCGATCCGCCATCGGCACGCTTTGGTGATCGACGACCACCACGCGACCTGGCCGACCGGTACCGCCGGTGGGTGACCCGCTGGCTTCCCCCGAACACGGGTTGGTTTCAGGAGTACGGAAGTGGTCGCGTCGGGCCAGGTGCGTCCCACGAGGGCAGGGCGAGGGCAGGGCAGGGGAATCGCATTTGGAAATTTTTGTAGTCTGATTGTTCACTTGCGTTTGCGGTTGCGATGGATTCTTCGCTTGGACGGCGGATTTTCGCCGTTGGGAGGATGCCGTGGAAGAATTCGTCGCCTGCTGGGAAGGGCTTGATGATCCGCGCACCGGCAATGCCGAACTGCATGATTTTCACGAACTCCTGGTGATCGCGCTGTGCTCGGTGCTGTGCGGCGGGCAAGGCGCGGTCTCGATGGCAAGGTTCGCCCAGGCGAAAGAGGGGTTCCTGCGCGAGGTCCTCAAGCTCGAGAAGGGTCTGCCCAGTCACGACACGTTCAGCCGGCTGTTCCGCCAGCTCGATCCGGAGCAGTTCGGCAGCGTCTTTCAGCGTTTTATGGAGCGCTTTTCAAAGGGTGTGGCAGGGGTCGTGGCGATCGATGGAAAGGTGGTGCGCCGCTCCTTCGACCGCGCCAGCGGCAAGTCGGCGCTGCACATGGTCAGCGCCTGGGGCTGCGAGCAGCGTCTGGTGCTGGCGCAGATCGCCACCGACGCCACGTCGAACGAGATCACCGCGGTGCCGAAGCTTTTGGCGATGCTGTCGCTGAAGGGCACCATCGTGACGGCCGATGCGCTGAACTGCCAGCGTGCGATCGCCAAACAGATCGTCGATCAGGGCGGCGACTATGTGCTGGCGTTGAAGGGCAATCAGGGCAGGTTGCACGATGATGTCGTCACCTTTCTCGATGATCCGGCGCGCGAGGCGGAGGCGGAGGCGCGCACCGTCGATGCCGACCACGGCCGCATCGAAACCCGCACGGCCACAGTCTCGACCGATATCGACTGGCTGCAGGCCGACCATCGCTGGCCCGGCCTTTTGCCGCCGTCGGCAAGGTCGTCCGGGTGCGTCAGTGCGGGCCGAAGACGACGACCGAAACGGCCCCCTATCTTCTCTCGAGGGCGCTCTCCGCCGAACGCTTCAACCAAGTCGCCCGTGAGCATTGGAGCGTCGAGAACCGTTTGCACTGGCGGCTCGACGTCGTCATGAACGAGGACCAGGATCGAACCCGCATCGGCAACGGCCCCCAAAACCTCGCCGTGCTGCGCCACATGGCGCTTAACGTCATGCAGAAGGACGGCTCAAAGGAATCCTTGAAGGGGAAATTCCAAAGGGCAGGCTGGGACAACGCATTCCTCTCTCACCTGCTCAGCCTGTTCTGAAATGCGATTGCCCTGAAGGGCAGGGCTCTAAGTATGGACACCTCTTTAAGTTCATGATACCCACAGCGCGATGATGTTTCACCGATCCCATGCTCGCACGCCTGCTCGGCTGCTGACTGCTCTCGCGGTCATGCTGAGCATGCTGTTCGCGTCCGTCGGATCGGTAGGGGCGGAAACCCCCATCATGTCGTCGCAGCCTCTGTCCATGGCGATAGTCGCCCAGGCGGATATGGCCGGCGAACCCGGGCATGCGCACGATGGCCACCATGCGCCCGCGAAGGCTCATGATCACAAGGCCACCGGCGGAAGTGACTGTGCGACGCACTGCCTGACGGCAGTCTCGCGGGCCGTCGGGCCGACCGACGCCGTGCCGGTCAGCCGCGATCTGTCCTATCCGATCCTCACGACGGATCTGACCGGACAATCCGGTCCCGCCACCGAGCGTCCTCCTCGAATCTGATCGTCCAGGGCTTCCATCAGCCTTATTGCGTCTTCCGGCCATTCCTTGGTCGCAAGCGTGGACGTCAGGAATTTGCCCACGGCGAAGCCTGATCCTCTTCCCCCATGACCGGTTCCGCGAGGCGCATCTCGCGGCGAACGGTATGGCGTTCAGGTTCAACAATGAGATTCTCCATCATTGCCGGCATCCTGCCCGGCCTGCTTCTGGCGGGCTGTGCGGACGCTGCTCGGGGTCTGCCCGAGACAACCGTATTCCCGTCGCCTGAGGACCCGAGCATCCTTGGCGGAACACCCAGCCGTGCTCCCGTGGTCGGCGCCTATACCCATCGCACTGTCCGCGAGCCAGCAGGCTTTCGCGGCACAGGCGTAGATATGGCGCCCGTTGCTGGCCCGGAGCCGGCACGATGAGGCCGCTGTTCAAGGTGAGCAGCGTCCTTCTCCTGCCGCTGATCATGTCCGGCTGCGTTGCGGCTTCGGAGACATTCGAGCCGGATCTCGGCTTCAGTGTCGTGTCGGCAGACGCCGGACGCCGCCTCGGAAAGGAAACGGTCTGGGTCCAGGATCAGGCGCAGGCTGCGGCAGCCAATGAGCGGGTGCGGAACCTGCTCGCGGCGAAATATATCGGCGCCGATACGGCGGTGCAGGTCGCGCTTCTCAGCAACAAGACGTTGCAGGCGGACTATGCAGAGGTCGGATTGTCGGTTGCCGAACTCTGGCAGGAAGGGCTCCCCGTCAATCCGAGGCTTTCGCTTTCCTACAGCGGGATTGGTGTCGGACGGACGATCGAGGGGGTAATCGCCGCCAACATCATCCGGATGATGACCCGGGAACGGCGCCTCGACGTCGCGGAGGTTCGTGTCCTCCAGGCGCAATTGCGGGCCGTCGACGCAACGCTGGCGCTTGCGGCCAGAACGCGTGAGGCATGGATCGAGGCTGTCGCGGCCTGGGAGACGGTCGCCTATCTGAACCGTGCGAAGGTCGCCGCGGACGCTGCCGCGGAACTGGCCAGCGAACTGGGTCGGACCGGAGCGATGCCGAAGGTCGAGCAGGCCCGCGAACAGGCCTTCTATGCCGAACTGACCGGACGGACGGCCGAAGCGCGACTGGCCGCGCAACTGGCGAAGGAAAAGCTTTACCGGGTGATGGGCGTATGGGGGAAGAATCTCGATTTCGAGGTTCCGAACGCACTGCCCGCACTGCCCGGCAAGCTGAAGGACTTCAAGGCCATCGAGGCGGAAGCCCTTCGCAACCGGGTCGACCTTCAGGTCGCGCGTCTCGAACTTGAGGCTCTGGCCCGGTCCTACGGCCTGACGAAGGCCACGCGATACGTGTCGGACCTGGAACTGGCTGCCGGCCTGGAAGTGGAGGAGGAAGTCGAAGAGCGGGAGGACGGAACTGAAGAAACGAACAACGTCGTTTCGGGTGTCATCGAAGTGGGGCTCGAAATCCCGATCTTCGACAGCGGGCAGGCCCGGCTTCGAAAGGCGGAATTCCAGTACCTGAAGGCCGCCAACCAACTGGCAGCCAAAGCCGTCGACATCCGGTCGCAGGCACGCGCTGCCTACAAGGCCTATCGCGGCCGCAGCGATATCGCCCGGCACTACCGCTCCCGCGTCGTGCCATTGCGGACGACGGTCGAGAAGGAAGCTCTTCTCACCTACAACGGGATGATCACGAGCACCTTCGATCTCCTCGCCGATACGCGGGCGAAGCTCGACGCGATCCTGCTCTCCCTCAACGCAAAGCGCGAATTCCACCTCGCCGACGCTGCTCTCACCGCGGCCGTCTACGGCGGCGGCGAAGATGCGTCCGAAGCCGCCGGTGGCGCCGAGATGGCGTCAGCCTCCGGCGACGAATGATCGAAAGGATCCGAACGATGGTTTCGAGACGACAATTCATCGGGGCCGGAGCGGCTCTTGCAGGTGTCGCCGCCTGGTCGAAGACGTCGGCCATGGGGCTTCCGGAAGCGCCGATCATGGAAACGGCGGCCACCCAGCCGCCGCTGATGCCGACGGCCGGGCCGGACTACAACCCGGTGGTGACGCTGAACGGCTGGTCGCTGCCCTTCCGCATGAACAACGGCGTCAAGGAGTTCCACCTCGTTGCCGAACCGGTGGAGCGGGAGATGGGCGAGGGCATGACCGCCTATCTGTGGGGCTACAACGGCCAAGCGCCGGGACCGACCATCGAATGCGTCGAAGGCGACCGGGTGCGGATCTTCGTATCGAACAAGTTGAGGGAGCACACGACCGTTCACTGGCACGGCGTCATTCTGCCCTGCGGCATGGACGGCGTGACCGGCCTGACCCAGCCGGGTATCCCGCCGGGCAAGACGTTCGTCTACGAGTTCGACGCCGTGAAGAGCGGGACCTTCATGTACCATCCGCATGGCGACGAGATGGTCCAGATGGCCATGGGGATGATGGGCATGTTCATCATCCATCCGAAGGACCCGGCCTTCATGCCGGTCGATCGGGACTTCGTCTTCATGCTGTCGGCCTACGACATCGATCCCGGTGCGTATCTGCCGAAGGTCATGGAGATGACCGACTTCAATCTGTGGGCGATCAATGCCCGGGTTTTCCCGGATGTTGCACCTCTCGTCGCCGCGACCGGCGACCGGGTACGGGTGCGGGTCGGAAACCTGACGATGACCAATCACCCGATCCACATGCACGGTTACGACTTCGAGGTGACCTGCACCGACGGAGGGTGGGTGAAGCCCGAGGCACGCTGGCCGGAGGTCTCGATCGACATTCCCGTGGGGGCGATGCGCGCCTACGAGTTCGACGCGGTCTATCCGGGCGACTGGGCCCTGCATTGCCACAAGTCGCACCACACGATGAACGCGATGGGACACGACATCCCGACGCCGATGAATGCCAACAAGGCCAGGGTTGCGGCGAAGATCCGCCAGATCCAACCGGACTACATGCCGATGGGCGAAACCGGGATGGCCGAAATGGCCGAGATGGCGATGCCGCTGCCGGACAACACGATCCCGATGATGGCCGGCTGGGGGCAGTTCGGCTCCCTCGAGATGGGCGGCATGTTCACCGTGATGAAGGTTCGGGACGGGCTTGCGGCCGACGATTATGCCGATCCAGGCGATTACGAGTTTCCCGCCGGAACGGTGTCCTACGAGTGGACCGGATCGCTCCCTGAAGCGCCTGCCGCGCCGGCTGGCAGCGCTGACGGTGCCGCACTTCCCCACACGCCATCCGCCAGACGGGTCATGCCGGCTGGCGGCGATCATTCCGGCCATTGAGGCCGGGACGCAAGGGACATCAACCACAACCAAAGAGGACCAACCATGCGCAAACTTACGACGCTGCTGCTGGCCGCCATGTTGCCGCTGGCTCCTGCCACCGCCCTGGCGGCCGGGAGCCATTCGGGGGGACATGACGACGAGATGATGCTCGGCAAGCCGGCGGAGCCCGCGCAAGCGGGGCGAACGATCGCCGTGCGGATGCTGGAGACTGACGACGGCGAGATGCTGTTCGAGCCGTCGTCGATCGCGGTCAAGCGGGGCGAAACCGTGCTTCTGGACATCCGCAACGATGGCGAGCTTGAGCACGAGTTCGTCATGGACGAACAGGAGGCGATCCAGGAGCACAAGGGGCTCATGGAGAAGTTCCCGGAGATGGAGCACGCCGATCCGAACTCCGTGCGTCTGGCGCCCGGGGAGAGCGGCCAGATCGCCTGGACCTTCACCAATGACGGCAGCTTCGAGTTCGCCTGTCTGATCCCCGGCCACTACGAATCCGGCATGCACGGTCCGCTAGACGTGGCCGCCAAGTAATCTCAAACACTGAATACGAGGAATGTAACAAATGAAAAAGATTCTCATCGCGGCTATTTCGAGCACGCTGATCACCTCATCTGCCTTCGCCGGCGGGCTAGTGCCCGGATCGGAAGCTGGAATCGAAAGTCATGAGACTGCCGAACGCCTTGCGATAGCGAAAGGAGGAGGGCATATCCCGCCAAATTCGGTGGATCATACCATATTTAGTCATCCGCCTCAGACGTTCGGCTACAGCGTTCCAGATGCAGGCGTAAGCAACCACAACATCATTCCCGGCTCTGAATATGGGATTGAGAAGCTGGAGGAGACCCGAAGAGATCAGGTGCAGTCTGGGAGTTTCGCGACCGGAAAGGCAACTGCCCCGACCCCTCTCGGCTGGAACTTCCTCGTTCCCGGATCCGAGTATGGCCTGCTGTAATGCTGGTTATCGTTGGCCAGATGGAAGAGCGTCTGGCTAGCGACACTCGCGACCAAAGAAATCAAATCTTCTAAAGGAAAAAATACGATGAAATTGACCAAAATTGCGACCTTCGCGTTCCTTGCGTTCTCCGTGGCGAGTCCATCGATAGCCGCTGAATTCACCAAAGGAACCGTGCAGAAGGTCGACGCCAAGGCCAAGAAGCTGACGATCAAGCATGAGGAACTGGTCAATCTCGACATGCCGGCGATGACAATGGTGTTCGTCGTCGCCGATCCGGCGATGCTGGAAACGGCGAAGGAAGGTCAGGCGATCGAGTTCGTTGCGGAACGAGTTCGCGGCAAGTTGACCGTCGTCGAGATGAAATAATGGACTTTCCCGCCGGGCGGCACCAACCGCCCGGCGGGACCACGTCCCAAGTCCCACCATCCAGAGACCCGCACCATGAAATACTCGATCTTCGGCGCGATGATCGCGACCTCCACCATCGTGATGTTCGGACTGATGTATCTGAACACTTACAGCCTCGATCATATCCTTTTCAGCGAAACCCGGGCGTGGATGGCGATCGTCATGGGGGCGACAATGGCCGTCATCATGCTGGCCTTCATGCTCGGCATGTACCGGAACCGGACGGCCAATATCGCGATCTTCGCCGCTGCAATCATCGCCTTCGCCGGCTCGCTCTATCTCGTGCGCAGCCAGGACACGGTCGCGGACGTCGCCTGGATGAAAGCGATGATCCCGCATCATTCGATCGCTATCCTGACCAGCGAGCGCGCCAACATCTCCGATCCGCGCGTCCGCAAGCTCGCTGACGAGATCATCGAGGCGCAGCGCCGGGAAATCGGCGAGATGAAGGCTCTGATTGCCGATCTCGAGGGCCAGGACTGATTCGCTGAGTGACCTTCAAGATCGAAAACGGGAATCGTTTGCGGCGGAGCGCAATTCACACTGATGGCAGTAGTCGACTTTGCAGGGGAGGAACTTGATCGGACGATCATCCGGGTGGAATCCCGCAATGAGATGCGGACCGTCATCTGGCGGTTCTTCGCATTGGCGGTCTTTGCGATTTCGGTGGCTTTGGAACCGGACATCGAGAGCCATGGGATCCACCTGATACTGCTCGCCGCTTACACGGGCACGTCCTTCACCGCAGTGCTTCTCGTCGCGACAGGCGCGTTCCGAGCGAGTTTCAACTGGGTTTACGTGTTCATCGACGCGGTGCTTGTCGTCTACCTCGCGGCAGAGCACATGTTCATCCCGGGAATCTCGGTCTCCGATGCGCTGGCCACGCCAAGTCTCGCCATCGCGTTCGTCCTCCTGGCGCATGCCAGCATGCGAATGCGTGTCGGACCCGTCCTCTTCTTCGCAGCGATCGTGTCGCTCGGGTCTATCGTAACTGGGGCGATGTCACTCTTCGCTGACCCCTACCGATTGGGCCTCGCGCAGGAAGATCTCCAGGCGGCCAGTGTTCGGCTTCTGGCATTCGCCGCTGTTGCGGCCATCCAGATCATGCTGGTCGTGGACATCAAACGCTTGGTGAGATCAACGTTGTCGAAGTCGAGTGAGCGCGCCAACCTCGCTCGCTTCTTTTCTCCGGGGACAGCCGAACTCCTCGCTTCGAGAGGGTTGGGCGTTGGCCTGGCACGCCACGAGGCGGCCGTCATGTTCCTGGATATCCGCGGGTTCACCAGCCTCGCAGAGAAGATGCCCCTTGAGGAGGTCGCATCACTGCTATCGGACTTCAGGTACCGCGTCGTCGCGATGGTCTCTGAATACGGTGGCACCATCGACAAGTTCATCGGCGATGGGGTCATGGTCGTATTTGGCTTTCCCGCATCCAGCCAGCAGGACACCGCGAATGCATTCGACTGTTCCCAGCAGTTGATTCAGCAGCTTGACGCGTGGAGTGACCGACGTGTCGGCTCCGGTGAAGCTGCGCTGTCTTTCGGCATAGGCCTGCACCATGGGAGCGTCATTGGAGGCGTAATCGCCGCCGGGGCTCATAACGAATGCACTGTACTCGGCGACGCCGTAAACCTTGCGAGCCGGCTTCAGGCGATGTGTCGAAGCCTCGACGCGGATATCGTGATGTCGCGAGCCATGGCCGAGCGGTTGCATGAGCACCGGTTGGACGAACGCTGGACCGTGAAGTCCCGTGCAAGGATCCCTGGTCGGACTGGAATGTCGGATGTCGTCTACCTTCCATCTAGTCGAGCACGTCCCGCAGTGCCTGAAATGGCGGGCAGGGGAAAGGTTTCATGACATCTGCCGCCGCTGCGGCGATCAATCCGAGCCAGACGGTCGCACCGGCGCACGATGAAGGCTTCTGCGGCTGGGGAGGGCCAGCACGATGACATGTCCGATCAGTCGCCGGAGCTTCCTGCTCGGATCGTGCGCGATGCTTGCAACGACCGGAATACCGAGGGCATCCGCCGCCACGCGGCACCGTCTCGTCGCTGCCGTAGGCCAGTCGCAGATCGTGCCCGAGACATTCGCAGGCCCAACGCCAGTCTGGGCATTCAACGGTACCGCGCCCGGGCCGGTGCTGCGGGTGCGTGCAGGCGAACGCCTGGCCGTCGATGTCGAGAACGGCCTCGACCAGCCGACCAGCGTGCACTGGCACGGCATCCGGATCGACAACGCGATGGATGGCGTGCCCGGGCTGACGCAGGCGGCGATCGCGCCGGGCGAGCAATTTTCCTACGATTTCGCCGCGCCGGATCCGGGGACCTACTGGTACCATTCCCACAATCGATCCTGGGAGCAGAATGCCCGCGGGCTTCACGGGGCGCTGATCGTCGACGAGCCTGAGCCTTGGCGGGGCGCCGACCGCGACCTTGTCCTGGTCCTCGACGACTGGCGTCTCGCCCAAGACGGCGCCATCGCAGACGGCTTCGGCCAGATGATGGAATGGGCACATGGCGGCCGCATCGGCAACACGCCGACGGTCAACGGACGCCTGGGCTCAAAGATCATCGTCCGGCCGAACGAGCGGGTCCGGGTGCGCCTGATCAATGCGGCCAATGCGCGGATCATGGAGATCGCCTTTGCGGATCTGCCGATGCGCCTGCTGGCGCTCGACGGCATGCCGACGACGATCGAAGCGCTAAGCGGAACCGTCCAGCTTGCGCCCGCACAAAGGGCCGACCTCCTGGTCGACTTTGCCGGAGCGGACGGGGACACGATCCCGCTGTCGCTCCAGACGCGGGATGGGCCTTTCGAGATGGCCACGTTCGCGCTTCAAGGGGACCCCGTGCGATCGCGATATCCCGATCCTGTCGGGCTGCCGCTGTCCGGCCCGGCCCCTCTGCCCGAATTATCGGACGCCTTCAGAACCGATCTGGTGATGGAGGGCGGCGCCATGGGCAGCATGCAGGGCGCCACGCATCAGGGACGCTGGATGGACATGCGCGAACTCGTCTCGAAAGGCCGGGTCTGGTCGTTCAATGGGGTGGCCGGCGACATGGACCAACCGCTCGCGACGGTGGCGCGAGGCCGTCCGATCGTCTTCACCCTGCGCAACGCGACCCGGTGGCCCCATGCGATGCATGTCCACGGTCACCACTTCCGTGTCGTCTCCCGCGACGGCAGGCCCGTTGCGAGCCCGGTCCTGCGCGACACCGAGCTGATGATGCCCGACGAGACGATCGAGATCGCCTTTATCGCCGACAATCCCGGGAAATGGCTGCTCCATTGCCACATGCTGGAGCATGCCGCCGGCGGCATGATGACCTGGTTCGACGTGACATGAGGAGACGCCGATGACGGTATCGAAAGCGACCATTTCGGCCATCGCCGGCGCGCTCGCAATTGGCGCGTTCCTTGTCTGGCGGACCCTCTCCGGGGGAACGCCATCCGACGCGCATATCGTGGCCGTGACAGTCCCGCAGCTCTCCGTCCGGGCAGAGCGTGGACAGGAACTCTTCGCCGCGAACTGTGCTGCCTGTCACGGGCAGAACGCCGGCGGCACCGGACAGGGGCCGCCGCTGATCCACCGGATCTACGAGCCGAACCACCATGGCGACCAGGCATTCCTGATCGCCGCGACCCAAGGCGTTCGTGCCCACCACTGGGGCTTCGGAAACATGCCGCCGGTCGCGGGCGTGAGCGAGCGGCAAGTCGCCGACATCGTCGCCTATGTTCGCGAGGTCCAGAAGGCCAACGGCATCTTCTGACCCCGCCACGATCATCGTCGCAGGTATTTCACCAGCGCCGCGATCACCAGCACGAAGACCACAAGGACCAGAATGCCCCAGAGTCCCATGCCAAAGGGCATCCATCCCATATCGCCAGAGTGTTCGCCCATCATCGTTGTTCTCCTTGCTAAAGGTGGCTTTTCCGTCGGGTAGTCTTGCGAGCCAACGCCGGAGTTCTTGTCGAAGACGAGGAGCGTCCCCGATCCTTGTCCGCAGTGTTGGCACATGGTTGGAACGAGGAGGCTTCAGCCTCCCCAGATCATGCGCAGGGGCATCCACAGGCCCATGCCGATCATGACGAGGTTCTCGGTCAGCGACACGAAGCCCAGGGGCACGTTCGAGCCGCCGCCGACGCAGGCGCATTTGAGTTCGCGCTTCTGCACATAGACCGCATAGAAGACCGAGACGGCGCCGATCGTCCCGATGATCAGCGCGATCGGCGCCGACAGCCAGGTGAGGGTGCCGGCGATCATCAGCACGCCGGCCAGCGTCTCGCCGAACGGGTAGATCTTGCCGTAGCGCACCCATCGCTTGGCCAGGAGGTCGTAGTTCAGGAACATGGTCGAGAAGCTTTCGACGTCCTGCAGCTTCTGGATGCCGAGCAGGCACATGGAGATGGCGAAGAACCACTCGATCGCCCGCACGGTGAAGATCGTCTCGTATGCAGCGAAGGAGACCGCCAGCGCCATCAGGAAGGCGACCGAGAAGATGGCGATCACCGGCTGGTAGGTGGTCTCGTCCTCCGACTGGACCGACTTGCCGAAATGTTCGCGCAGGTCAGTATAGCCGCCGACGCGATCGCCGCCAATGAAGGCCTGCGGCGTCGTCTCGACGCCATGCTTCGCCTTGAAGGCGTCGGTCTCCTCGCGGGTGGTCAGCCAGTTGTCGTCGACCGCGTACCCTTCGCGCTCGAGAAGGTCCTTCGACTTCAGCCCGTAGGGGCAGACATGTCCCTCCATGACCATCCGGTAGAGGACGGCCTTCTTTCCTGATGAAGAGGGCAATACAGCACTCACCATGATCCTCCCATGAACCGCGTTCAGCGACCAAACATCCATTCACTGACCATCAGTACCAGATGAGGGTCCCGGTAGCTGGAAGGTCAAGTCTGCGCAGAGAATCGGCTGTCGAAGCCTTGCGCCGATCAGGCGGGTTTACATCCATAAAAGCCGCGATAGCCGACCGTCAGCCCCTGATCGAGCGTGAAGACCAGCTCGGCATCGGATCGCCAGTCGGCCTCTTCCCCCAGGGGACGGACGGCGACGGACACGCCCGGCGCCCCGTAGACGACGCCGGTCTCCGTCCGGTCCTGCGCTTCCAGCGGCACGAGGACGCCGTTCAGTTTCATGGCTCCGTCGGCGCCGTCCTGCGCGGCCCAGAAGATGGGGTCGGTCTCGGGGCTGCGGTGGAAGACGCAGCGCGATCCGGCTGCAAGGATCTCGTCTGCCTCGGCCTTCGGCATCGGGGAGGGGTCGAGCGTCGAGACCAGGGCCTGGCCGAGGGCGTCCTCGATGGTGCCGACCTCAGCCGGCGGGTCCTGATAGATGGAATCCACCGTGTTGCCGTCCGACACCTCGGCGATGAGGTAGCGCATCTCGGCGATCTCGCGCCGCTGCGCCTCGATGATCTCGTCCGCCATCTTCCGCACCCGCGGATCGCGAATCTGTGCCCGCTCGGAGGTCATGATGGCAATGGAATGGTGCGGGATCATCGCCTGCATGTAGCTCGGCCCGGAGACCGTGACCTGGCTGCGCACGAGCCACAGGGAGAGCGCGAAGACGACGATGGCGCCCGCGAAGATCGCGATGTTCAACGCCTTGTTGGCATACATTCCCAGCATGTAGGCCAGCATGATGACGGCCATGGTGGCGCCCATCAGGATCGCCATGTAGGTGCGCGTCTCCGAGAAGAAGACGTGCTCCAGGGCGTAGGTGTTGAGATACATCAGGACGAACATCACCACGGTCGAGGTGAGGATCATCAGTCCAAATCGCACGTAAGACATTGGTCTGGGCTTCTCCCTAATCGGCCTTTGGGGCGGGGGCGATGCCGTCCCCATCTCGAGCTTCACCGCCACCCGCGGGCACACCGTTCCCGTCGGTATCGGCGGCGTCGCCTGTCATCATTCGAAAATCCTCAGAGGTCAGCCCGGGCAACCGCGCCACGAACGCGGTCAGCGCGACGATCTCGTCGGGTTTGTGGTGATCGCCGAAGGCCGGCATCCCCGTCATCCTGATGCCGTTCTCGATGATCCAGCGGATTTCTTCGGGTCGCCACTCTGCCGCTGCTTCCGCCAGATGTGGCGGCTCCGGCCGCATTCCTCGCGACCATTCCGCCGGGTCCTGGCCCGGCGCACCATGGCAGTAGACACAACTTTCTGCGTAATGAGCTGCGCCTTCAGCGATGAGCTCGTCCGGAAAGCTTTCGGGCAACACAACGTCCCCCGCACGTCGTTCGACGGAGCGACGCATCGTCGTGTCCAACGTCCAGCGCACGGCATCGGTATGCTGAGCGGAAGCAGCGATGTTGTATGCTCCAGTATATGTCACCGTGAGCCATATGGCGATCGCGGTCAGCACTGTTCCGATGATGCCCAAGAGAAGACCAAGTCCGAGTCGCTTCATCGTACATCTCTCCTGTCAAATTCGTCCGCTCAGCCCGCGCTGCCTGAGGGAATTGCCACGAGTTCGATGTCCGATAGAATGCGAAGCCGCTCTTGAGCGTTCCGCGGAACTTGAGAAGGCGGCTATGGGTGGTCCGATTGCTAATCCCGCTGTGTCAGCGACATATTAAGTATACTATAGAGAATTCGACGAAATATGAGTTTAGGACCGGTGAGATGAGTAGTTTCTGGCAGGTTTTCTTGCTGGCACTCCTGCCGGGAGCGGGAAATTTCGCAGGAGGGCTCGTTGCAGAGTTCTGGAAGCCGTCCTCCCGGCTACTGAATTGGGCGCTGCATGCCGCTTCCGGAATCGTCATCGCGATCGTTGCGGTCGAACTGATCCCCGAGGCCGTCGATGTTCTGGCCGGCTGGTGGCTCGCGGCAGCCTTCGCGGCGGGCGGCGTCTCCTATGTCATGATCGAGGCCCTCGTGGAGGGACTTCAGAAGAAGGGCAACCGCGGCAGCCGAACGGGGATGTGGATGATCTACGTGGCCGTCGCGGTGGATCTCACCAGCGACGGCATGATGCTCGGAACGGGATCGGCCGTATCCAGCAGCCTCGCGTTGGTTCTGGCGTTCGGCCAGGTATTGGCCGATGTCCCGGAAGGCTACGCCGCGATGGCCAACTTCCGGGACAAGGGGGTGCCCCGACGGCGTCGGCTGCTTCTTTCGGCGTCGTTCATCCTGTTTTGTGTCGGGTCCGCCCTCGTCGCATTCTTCGTGCTGCGCGGTGCGGGAGAGAGTGTGAAAATGGCAGCCCTCGTCTTCGTTGCCGGCTTGCTGACCGTGGCAGCCGTCGAGGACATGCTGGAAGAGGCACACGAGGCGCGCGAGGATGATCGGGGATCTGTGCTCGCTTTCGTGGGAGGCTTCACCCTCTTCACGCTCGTGTCAGCCGGTTTGGAAACAGTGACGGGTGGCGACGCCCGCGCAAGTGGCTCCATCGACGCCCGTGTTTCCGCAAATCAGAACCCTCGGACGACACCTAATGCGGCGGCTCTAGCCGAAGGCGACGAAAATCGTCGCCCATCGCTCTTGACCTTCCAGCGAGTGGAAGCCCCACTTGTTCACAACGAGGTTGCTTAGCCATCGTGACGTCACACGTCGGAGGTGTAGGAGAGCCAGGTGGGCCGCTCGCCATGACCCGGTCTGGCTCCAGGACCGCCAATGTGCCGCGCTGGCAATTGGATCGAACGAGGAATAGCCTACGCTCATGCAGTTCATCGCCCGCCTGATATTTGTCGCACTCCTCGCCGCATTCGCGGCGAGTTCGGTTGCGCATGCGGCTGGCTCGGCAAAGATGGCCGCCGACAT
>NZ_JACSGS010000012.1:0-142222 GCF_014334315.1 Aurantimonas sp. DM33-3
TGACGAAAGGCGGGCGGCGAACCTTGCTCGGGCACGGTCTCCAACGACCAAGGATGACACGGTGCGCTGCCCGCCGATCAGCCTCTCCAATTGCAAGAGGCCGTCAACAGACAAGGATGACGCTCTGAGGGGGTTGGGATCGCTACACGCACAGGCCGCTGGTGACAGGGGCGTAGGAGCGGACGCGGTAGAGGACAGGATCGAGCCTCCACTGACACCGTGCCTGTCCCGCGCATGTGTCGCGAGCCTGGTGGCCATGCAGACGGATAAGCCTGCCTTCGGCGCGCCTCCCCTTCTACACGGCCCAGCCGCTTCGAAGTCGACCCAACGCGGCGTACGCGACTAGCCAAACCCTATATCAAGGTCGTCATCCTCGGGCTTGACCCGAGGACCCATGCCAAACCGGTCCCGTTGCACCGACGGATACAAGCAAGCGACGACATCCCGCCGGACCACCAGAATACGTCCGTACGCCCCGGCCCTACGCCGTCGCGCGCACGGCGAATTCCCCCTCCGGCGCCTCATCGCTCTCCGCCACGTCGACCGCCGACACGGACGCGCTGGACGGCCCCGTCCAGAGCGCGGCCAGCATGTCGTCGACGACCGCGGGCTCGCCGGCGATGACGGTCTCGACCTCGCCCGACGCGCGGTTGCGCACCCAGCCGGACAGGCCGCGCCGCGCCGCCTCGTCCCGGCACCAGGCGCGGTAGCCGACGCCCTGGACCCGGCCGGCAACGGTCACGTGAACGGATTTCATCGGCGCCTCGTCAGTGCTTGCAGATCAGGGCGATCTCCGGCCGGCAAGCCGGCCCTATTCGAACTCCATGATCACCGCGTCGACGGCGAGGCTGTCGCCCGGCTTGGCGTTCAGCTTGGTCACCGTCGCGTCGCGCTCGGCCCGCAGGATGTTCTCCATCTTCATCGCTTCGACCACGGCCAGCGTCTCGCCGGCCTTGACCTCCTGCCCCTCCGAGACGGCGATCGAGACGACGAGGCCCGGCATCGGGCAGAGCAGCATCTTCGAGGTGTCCGGGGGCGTCTTTTCGGGCATCAGCCGGTCGAGTTCGGCAATGGCCGGCGACAGCACCTTGGCCTCGACCCACAGGCCGTCGACGAAGATCGCCGTCACGTTCTCGCGCGAACGCACCTGTGCGGCGAGTTCCGCACCGTCGAGTGTCCCGAACCAGGGCGACTGGCCCGGCTCGTAGTCGGTCGCGAGCACGCATTCGGCGCCGTCGACGCTCATGCGATACTGCACCGGACCACCCGCGGTGCCGGCCTCCGGCACGACGGTCACGGCCAGATATTCGCCGTCGATCTTGGCGACCCAGTCGCGCTGGATCGCACCGGAATGGACGCGCAGGCGGTCGATATGCCGGTCGAGCCGGGCCTTGCGCGCCATCTCGATGGTGGTGGCCACCAGCGCTGCCCGGCGAAGCGTTTCCGCCGAAGGGGTCGGCTGCGCGAAGCCATCGGGATATTCCTCGGCGATGAAGGCGGTCGACAGTCGCCCCTCGCGCCAGCGCGGATGCTCCATCAGCGCGGCAAGGAACGGGATGTTGTGTTCGATGCCCTCGATCTCGAAACGCGACAGCGCCACACTCATCGCGTCGATCGCCGCCTCGCGCGTCGCCGCGTGGGTACAGAGCTTGGCGATCATCGGGTCGTAGAACATGGCGATCTCCGAGCCCTCGGTGACGCCGGTGTCGTTGCGCACGGTGGCGTCGCCGAGCGCCCCCTCCTGCGGCGGTCGGTAGCGCGCCAGACGCCCGATCGACGGCAGGAAGCCGCGGAACGGGTCTTCGGCGTAGATCCGGCTTTCGACGGCCCAGCCCTCCAGCCGCACCGCGTCCTGCGCGATCTGCAGCGTCTCGCCCGCCGCAACGCGGATCATCTGCTCAACGAGGTCGATGCCGGTGACGAGTTCGGTCACCGGATGCTCGACCTGCAGTCGGGTGTTCATTTCGAGGAAGTAGAAATTGCGCTCCGCATCGACGATGAACTCCACAGTACCGGCGCTCTGGTAATCGACGGCCTGGGCCAGCGCGACCGCCTGCTCGCCCATGGCGCGCCGCGTCTCGGCGTCGAGATAGGGCGACGGCGCCTCCTCCACGACCTTCTGGTTGCGCCGCTGGATCGAGCATTCCCGCTCACCCAGATGGATCGCGTTGCCGTGCGAATCCGCCAGCACCTGGATCTCGATATGGCGCGGATCGACGATGAACTTCTCGATGAAGACCCGGTCGTCGCCGAAGGAGGAACTCGCCTCCGATCGCGCCCGGTCGAAGCCGTCGCGGCACTCTTCGTCGTTCCAGGCGATCCGCATGCCCTTGCCGCCGCCACCGGCAGACGCCTTGATCATCACCGGGTAGCCGATCTCACCAGCAATCCGCACCGCCTCGGCCGGATCCTCGATGATGCCCATATGGCCGGGGACGATGTTCACGCCGGCCTTCTCGGCGAAGAGCTTCGATTCGATCTTGTCGCCCATCGCCCGGATCGCCTTCGGCTTGGGGCCGATGAAGACGATACCGTTCTCCTCGAGGAGTTCGCAGAAGCTGGCCCGCTCCGACAGGAAGCCGTAGCCCGGATGCACCGCTTCGGCGCCGGTGGCGCGGCAGGCCTCGAGGATCTTCTCGGCGACGAGATAGCTCTCGCCGGCGGGCGACGGGCCGACATGCACGGCCTCGTCGGCCATCCCCACATGGACGGCACGGCGGTCCGCATCGGAATAGACCGCCACGGTGGCAATGTTCATCGCCCGCGCCGTCTTGATGACCCGGCAGGCGATCTCACCGCGATTGGCGACCAGAATCTTCTTGAACATGATGGGGTGCTACTCCGGAACAGATCGTGCATCCTGCAATCGCGTCCGTTTTGACCTCTGGGCCGTCCGACTGCAAGCCGCATGCCCCGTCCGCGCCGCGGACCTCGCCTGCGGCCGGCAGCGCTGCGACGGGTCCGGGTGCGAACCGCGACAGGAAGGAAGCAAGGGCCCGATGACGGATATCATGCAGATGGATGGCGACACGATGGGCGGGCGCATTCAGCGCGGCCGCGAATCGCTGGGCATCACCACCGCCGAACTCGCGGCGCGCCTCGGCGTGAAGCCGGAGACCATGCGCGGCTGGGAGCGCGACCGGTCCGAGCCGCGGGCCAACCGCCTGATCACCCTCTCCGGGATTCTCGGCGTCAGCCCGGCCTGGCTGCTCGGCGGCTATGGCGAGGTCCCCGACACCGTCGATCTCGACGAGGACGGCATGGCCGCCCGGCTCGACAATCTGCGCGCCCGGCGCGATGTGCTGGATCGCGAGATCGCCCGGCTGGAAGCCGCCATGGCAAGCGCATCCGCATGACAATATTCGCTACTTCGACGCGCCGGCCGAGCCTCTGCCTCGCGGCGCCCATGTCCTCCAGCGGATCCCTGTCCCGATGATCAAGGTGCTGATCGACGCCGACGCCTGTCCGGTCAAGGACGAAGCCATCGAGGTCGCCGGGCGCTACGGCGCCGAGGCCGTGCTGGTGTCGAATGGCGGCATGCGCCCGTCCCGCTATCCCGACGCGCGGATCGTGACGGTGCCCGAGGGCCCCGACGCGGCGGATGACTGGATCGTTGAGGCGATCGAGGCCGGCGACGTCGTCGTCACCGCCGACATTCCGCTTGCGGCGCGCGCCCTGGAGAAGACCGCCGCGGCCCTCGGGCCGACCGGCCGCGAATTCACACCCGAGTCGATCGGCACGGCGCTGTCGATGCGCGCCTTCAAGCAGCATCTGCGCGAGACCGGCGAGAGCAAGGGCTACAACGCCTCCTTCACCAATGCCGACCGCTCCCGCTTTCTGCAAAGCCTCGACCAGATCCTGCGACGGCCGCCGGCCCTCAACTGACACGGAGCGACAATCGCGCCTGCAAGTTCCGCGTGCGAACCGCCTGCCCTATCAGTGGGTTGCGACAACGCCAACCATCCCCAGCGCGGCAAAGAGAACAGCCACGAAAACCGGCGGCGTTTCTTTCAATTTTGCTTCAAATTCAAGCGGATGGCGAGACAAGGGCAGCATTTCGCCTGCAACATGGCAGGCTGCAGACTTGCTGCATTGCAAAAGTATTGTGCAGAACAATTAATTCGTCAGGAATCTTTATATTCGACCAAGTTGGTTACCGGTCGTTAGGAAAGGGCCACTATCTTCCCTTTACGGAAGTTTCAGGGGCACGAAAAATCGGTGTAGATCATTATGTTGGAGTATCGCGAGCAAGGGTTCGCCGTCCAGTTGATGGAACACCTGGTTGTTCCCACCTTCGTCCTGGATGCCAGCGGACATGTCACGATCTGGAATCGCGCCTGTGAGCGGCTGACCGGCGTGCGCGCCGCGGAGGTGATCGGGACCAAACTGCACTGGAGCGGCTTCTACGAGAGCGCTCGCCCGTGCCTCGCCGATCTCGTCCTCAATGGTGAGGACGATCTGGTCGACGAACTCTATTTGGCCAATCGCAGCGAGACCTACCAGCACGGCGCGCTGTCCGCGGAGAACTGGTGTGTCCTGCCCCAATGCGGCGCCCGCCGCTATCTGGCGATCGACGCCGGCCCGATCTATTCGCCGAGCGGCTCGCTGATCGCCGTCGTCGAAACCCTGCGCGACATCACCTCCCAGAAGGAAGCCCAGACGGCGCTCGAGACCCTCGCCAGCCAGGACGGGCTGACCGGCGTCGCCAATCGCCGAATGTTCGACCAGCGGCTGGCCGCCGAATGGCAGCATCCGGCGCATCTGTCGCTGCTGATGATCGATATCGATCACTTCAAGCCTTACAACGATGCCCTCGGCCATCAGCGCGGCGACGAATGCCTGCGGCGCATCGCCGATCTCATCGTCTCGGAGACCCGGCAGGAATGTGATCTGGTGGCGCGATATGGCGGCGAGGAATTCGCGGTGATCCTGCCCCATGCCGACATGCAGATCGCCCTCGCGGTCGCCCGGCGGATCCTCGCGGCCCTGAAGCGGGCGGCGATCGAGCATCCCTGCCCGGCCTGCCCGCCCTTGGTCTCGCTGAGCATCGGCGCGGCCTGCCGGAGCGATCGCTCCGTCACGCCCGACGCGCTCATCGCCGCCGCCGACGCCTCGCTCTACCGCGCCAAGCAGCTCGGCCGCGACCGGATCATCATCGGCGAAACCGAGATCGCCGCCTGAGGGCGGGACAGTCTGCGAGCATCATCGACCCGCGCGACCCGGTCGCGCGCATCGCATGAAACAAGATTTTTTCCGATGAAGAGCGACGGTCCCTGGCCGGACACGAAAGTGGCCGGCCGGTCTTCGCGCGACGGTACGAGGAAACCGCCATTGCACTAGACCGACCGACCGCCCCACGGGACCCAGGAGATGCGGCGGACCTGAGCATTCCATGGGGTAACTGCGAAGATGCCGGGTTAACCCCTTGACCTTCGGTGTGAAGGCAGGTTCGCGCAGAACCTCGCCAAATGCAACGATGTCACGTGCTCACCGCGCATGAAGTTTTAAACAATGGTTAAGATGCGTGCGTACGCGGCGCTTCGTGGAGCGTCGGGCCTCGCCGCAAAGCGCTGCGCCGGCCCGACTCAGGCGGCTTTCGCCAGCCCGACCCGGTTCCGTCCGTCCCGCTTGGCTTCGTACAGCGCCTGGTCGGCCCGCTCGATCAGCGTGGCGGCATTGTCCCGCGCCGCGTCGAAGACCGCGAGTCCTTCGCTGACCGTCACCGTGAGAAGTTCGCCGGCGATCTGGAACGGCATGTCGCACACGCTCCGGCGGATCCGGTCGGCCACCGCCATCGCGGTGGTCTCGTCGGCGCCGATCATCAGCACGGCGAATTCTTCGCCGCCGAACCGGCAGGCGAGATCGCTGGCCCGCAGGCAGCCGCTGAGCCGCCGGGCGAAGTCCTTGAGCACCAAGTCTCCGGCCGCATGGCCCCAGCCATCGTTGATGCGCTTGAAATGGTCGATATCCGCCATCAGCACGGAAAAACTGATCCCGGTCTCCCGCGCCCGCACGACCGCCTTGTCCAGATGCGTCTCCATGAAACGCCGATTGTGCAGGCCCGTCAGCGGATCGGACAGCGCCATGGCGAGGGTTTCCTCGACCGAGCGGCGCAGGCAATCGTCATAGCGACGGCGGCGGAGCTGCGTGCGGATGCGCGCGACCAGCTCGTTGCGGTCGAGCGGCCGCTGCAGATAGTCGTTGGCGCCGAGTTCCAGGGCCTTGGCCGCGCCGACATCGTCGCCGGCGGCCGCAATGCCGATGACCGGCAGGTGCCGGGTCGCCGCATTGGATCGAAACTGCGAGACGAGCCGCAGCGGGTCGCCCGCGCTGGCCGCCAGATCGACGAGGATGACGTCCACCTGGCCGGCGGTGGCCGCTGCCAGCATGGCCGCCGCATCGTCGGTGACCTCGACGGTCGCGATTCCCTTGAGATGCTTTTGCAGGCGACGCACCTCGTCGGCGCTGTCGGCGAACAGGGCGAGCCGCGTCGATGACGGAAAGACGCCGCCGCCCGCATCGTCCTGGCTCACCAGGCTGGCCGCCGTTTCGGCGCGCCGGCGCAGCTCGTCGGTGGTCAGCTTCAGCCGCGTCAGGCTGCGCACGCGCGAAAACAGCGGCAGGTCACGGACCGGCTTGGTCAGAAAATCGTCGGCCCCGGCCTCCAGCCCCGCCACACGATCGGATGGCTGGTCCAGCGCCGTGATCAGGACGATCGGAAGATGCATCATCTCCGGATCGTTCTTCATCAGCCGGCACACCTCGAAGCCGTCCATCTCGGGCATCATCACGTCGAGAAGAACGAGGTCGATGCTCTGGTTGCGGCAGATCTCCAGCGCGGCAGCCCCGCTGGTGGCGGTCACCACGTCGTAATATTCGGCCGTCAGGCGCGCTTCCAGGACCCGGAGATTGATCTCGAGGTCGTCGACGATCAGGATCCGTGCGGTCATGACAACTCCTCAGGCGTCGCCGAGAAACGAGCGGATCGTCTCGATGAACTTGGTCACGGAGATCGGCTTGGAAATATAGGCTTCGCAGCCGCCCTGGCGGATCCGTTCCTCGTCGCCCTTCATCGCAAAGGCGGTGACGGCGATCACGGGGATGCGGAACAGCTCGGGGTCCTCCTTGAGCTGACGGGTCACGTCCAGCCCGGAGATCTCCGGCAGCTGGATGTCCATCAGGATCAGGTCGGGTCGATGTTCGCGGGCCAGCTCCGTGGCGGTCAGCCCGCTGCGGGTCTGGACCGTCCGATAGCCGTGCGCCTCGACCAGGTCGCGGAAGAGCTTCATGTTCAGCTCGTTGTCCTCGACGATCATCACGGTTTTCGCCATTGACGGCACTCCTTGCCTCGACCAGCCCTCATGCTTCGGCTATCGATGGCCTCTTCTACTCGGATTTGATTTAAGAAGTGGGAATGGACAGGTTGCCATCTCTTAACGATAACAAATGGTTGCGGAACGGCGCGCGGGCGCCTGCAATGGACCGGGCCGCGGCCGAGACACTCGCCGTCACGGCCCTCTCCTTCCTTGCGGCCGACCCGAAGCTCTTCGACCGGTTCCTTGCCCTGACCGGCATCGAGATCGGCGCGATTCGCCAGGTGGCCGCCTCGCCCGGCTTCCTGCTCGGCGTCTTCGACTTCATTCTCGGCCACGAGCCGACGCTGATCGCCTTCGCCGAGGATGCCGAGATCGATCCGGCCCGCGTCGTGGCCGCGCGGCAGGCGCTCGCCGGTCCGGGCGAGCCGACCGAATGAGCCGCCCCCTCGTTACCGCAGGCCCGCCCATCGCCAGCCTCGAGCAGCAAAGCGATTCGCTGCTGATCCTCGACATCGACGAGGTGGTGCTGGAGTTCATCGCGCCCTTCGGGGCTCTGCTGGAGGAACACGGCGCGCGCCTCCACCCGGAGAGCTTCAAGCTGACCGGCAATGTACGCTCGATCTCGACCGGGACCGCACTCACCGGCCACGAACTCGACCAGCTGACCGTCCGGCTCTACGAAGAGCAGGAAACCCGCCAGCGTCCCGTCGCCGGCGTGTCCGACACGCTGCGCCAACTGGCCCGCCGCACCGACATCCTGTTCCTGACAGCCATGACGCCGAGCTATTACGATGTCCGCCGTGCCCTTCTCGATCGGGAGGGCCTCGCCTATCCGATGATCGCCACCGAGCGCTCCAAGGGCGCCGTCGTCGCCGAACTGCGCCAGCGCTGGCGCGGCACCAGCATCTTCGTCGATGATCTGCCGCCCAATCTCGCTTCGGTCCGCAAGAGCGCACCCGACACCCATCTCCTCCACCTCATGGCCAACGACGTCTTCCGCCAGCATCTGCCGGCCCTGCCGGCCGGCGCCCGCGCCGCGACCAACTGGCAGGAGGCGAGCATCATCATCGACGAGATTCTTGGCGCCGCCGCCTGAACGGTCCGCCCGGCTCAGTCCACCGCGCAGCGGCGAAACGCCACTGCACGCATTGACCGTCGCGATCCCCGACGATCGCGCTCTGCGTCATCGCTCCACCAGTTCCGGCCGCCAAGGCCGCGGCGGGCGGTGCCCGTATCCGCCCTCGCCTACAGAAGCTCCACGTCGAGGACGCCGGGCGCCGCCTTCACCACGCTCGCCATCTGCGGCGACACCCGGTAGCGGCCCGGCAGCGTGATCTCAACCTCCCGCTCGCCGCCGTCGCGGACCAGAACCAGCGAAATCTCGCTGTCGCCGTCGGCGCGCAACTGGCTCCTGAAGGCCTGCAGCGGGTTGGCGTCCCGCATGAACACCCGCAGCGCCTTCTGCATGCGCACGGCCTCGTCCTCCAGCGACTGCACCGACTGGACCCGGAAGGACACCCCTTCCGGCCGTTCCTCGGCCGACACGCCGACGATCACCGAGGAACCCGGCTCGAGCTGGTCGCGAAAGGCATAGAGCGCTTCGGAGAACAGCACGACCTCGTACTGGCCGCTCGGATCGGACAACTGGATGATGCCGAGCTTGCCGCCGCTGCGGGTCTTGCGCTCCTGGCGCGAGGTCACGGTGCCGGCCAGCTTGCCGGCGGTGGCGCCACGCTTGACCGCGTGGATCACCTCCGCATGGGTCTGCACCCGCAGACGCTTCAGTGTCGTCTTGTACTCATCCAGCGGATGCGCCGAGAGATAGAAGCCGATCGCCTGGAATTCGCGCAGCAGCTTTTCCGACGAGGTCCAGAGCTGCGCGGGATTGAGATGCAGCGGCTCGGGCTCGCTGTCGGCCCCGCCGAACATGTCGTGCTGGCCGGATGTGCGGCCTTCGTGCACGCGCAGGGCATAGGACGCCATCAGGTCGATATTGGCGCATAGCAGCGCCCGCTCGTGGCCGAAACAATCCAGCGCGCCGGCGGCGATGAGGAATTCGAGCGTCCGCTTGTTGACGATCTTCGGGTCGATACGAGCGCAGAAATCCTCGAGTGACTGGAAGCTGCCGTCGCCACGCGTCGCCACGATGTGGTCGACCGCCTGCTCGCCGACGCCCTTGATGGCGGCCAGCGCGTAGAAGATCTTGTTCTTGCCGACCTCGAACTGCCGGAACGAGGTCTGCACCGACGGCGGCACGATCTTGATGCCCAGCCGCATGGCGTCCATGCGGAAATCGTTGAGCTTTTCGGTATTGCCCGCGTCCAGCGTCATCGAGGCTGCGAGGAACTCGACCGGGTGGTTCGCCTTCAGATAGGCCGTCTGGTAGGCGACCAGCGCATAGGCGGCGGCGTGGCTCTTGTTGAAGCCGTAGTCGGCGAACTTCGCCAGGAGGTCGAAGATCATGTTCGACTGGGCCTTGTCGAGGCCGTTGGCGACCGCGCCCTCGACGAACCGGACGCGCTGCTTGTCCATCTCGGCGCGGATCTTCTTGCCCATCGCGCGGCGCAAGAGATCGGCTTCGCCAAGCGAGTATCCCGACAGGACCTGGGCGATCTGCATCACCTGTTCCTGGTAGATGATGACGCCCTGGGTCTCCTTGAGGATCGGCGCAATCTTGTCGTGGATGAAGTCCGGCTCTTCCTCGCCGTGCTTGCGCGCATTGTAGGTCGGAATGTTCTCCATCGGGCCCGGCCGATAGAGCGCCACCAGCGCGATGATGTCCTCGAACCGGTCCGGGCGCATGCCGATCAGCGCCTTGCGCATGCCGACCGATTCCACCTGGAACACGCCCACGGTCTCGCCGCGGGTCATCATCTCGTAGGTCCTGGCGTCGTCCAGCGGGATGGCCGAGAGATCGATGGTCGGCCCGGTGCGGGCGATCAGTTCGACCGCCTTCTGCAGCACGGTCAGGGTCTTCAGGCCAAGGAAGTCGAACTTCACCAGACCGGCCGGCTCGACCCATTTCATGTTGAACTGGGTGACCGGCATGTCCGAGCGCGGATCGCGGTACATCGGCACGAGCTGCGACAGCGGCCGGTCGCCGATCACGATACCCGCCGCATGGGTCGAGGCGTGGCGGTAGAGCCCTTCGAGCTTCAGCGCGATCGAGATCAGCCGGTCGACGATCTCTTCCTTCTCGCGCGCCTCCTGCAGGCGGGGCTCTTCCACCAGCGCCTGCGCCAGCGTCACCGGATTGGCCGGGTTCTGCGGCACCAGCTTGCAGAGCTTGTCGACCTGGCCGTAGGACATTTCGAGGACGCGGCCGACGTCGCGCAGCACAGCGCGCGCCTGCAGCGTTCCGAATGTGATGATCTGGCCGACCTGCTCGCGCCCGTATTTCTCCTGGACGTATCGGATCACCTCCTCGCGCCGGTCCTGGCAGAAGTCGATGTCGAAGTCGGGCATCGACACGCGTTCGGGATTGAGGAAGCGCTCGAACAGCAGCGAGAAGCGCAGCGGATCGAGGTCGGTGACCGTCAGCGCATAGGCGACCAGCGAGCCGGCGCCCGAACCACGGCCGGGACCGACGGGAATGCCCTGCGCCTTGGCCCATTTGATGAAGTCGGCAACGATCAGGAAGTAGCCCGGGAACTTCATCCGCTCGATGATCGACAGCTCGAATTCCAGCCGCTCACGGTAGCTTTCGGCGGTCTCGCCGGGTGCCAGCCCGTGCGCGGCAAGCCGCGCCTCCAGCCCCTCGATGGCCTGACGCCGCAATTCGGCGACCTCGGCCGCCTCGGCTTCCGCCGCGTCCGCATCGGCGCCGGCAAAGCGCGGCAGGATCGGCGCACGGGTCCGCGGCCGGTAGCTGCAGCGCTGGGCGATCTCGACCGTGTTGTGCAGGGCTTCGGGAAGGTCGGCGAACAGCACCGACATCTCGTTCTGGGACTTCAGGCTGTGATCGCGCGACAGGCGACGCCGGTCCTCCTGGCTGACCAGACGGTTGCTGGCGACGGCGATCAGGGCGTCATGGGCTTCGAAATCGTCGGCCTTCAGGAAGAAGGGTTCGTTCGTCGCCACCAGCGGCAACGCCATGTCGTAGGCGAGCTGCAGCGTGTCGGCCTCGACCTTGCGGCTGCGCCCCTCGTGGCGTTGCAGCTCGACATAGAGCCGGTCGCCGAAAACCGGCACCATCCGCTCCATGCGGCTGCGGGCGAGATCGGCCCGGTCCGCCGCGATGGCAGCCCCGATCGGGCCGAGCGGGCCGCCGGTCAGGGCGATGATTCCCTCGGACCGCGTTTCCAGCCATTCGAACAACACATGCGGGCGCGGATTGTCGGCATGCCCGAGATAGGCGAGTGAGACGATCTCCACGAGATTGGCGTAGCCCGCTTCCGTCGCCGCGATCAGCACCAGCGGCGCGATCGAGGCCAGGCTTCGTTCGCGGCGCCCGCCCCGGCTTTCCTCGCAATCGGAGAACTCGACGTCGATCTGGCAGCCGGTGATCGGCTGGATGCCGGCCTTCGACGCCTTCTCGGAAAACTCCAGGGCGCCGAACAGATTGTTGGTGTCGCAGATGCCGATCGCCGGCGCGTCGTCGCCCTTTGCGAACTTGATGATCTGGTCGAGCTTCAGCGCGCCTTCGAGCAGTGAGAAGGCGCTGTGGACCCGCAGATGGACGAATTTGGGTTTGGTATCCGACGCCATGCTGCTGCTCCATCATTCCCGAGCCGGCCATCCACCGCGGCCGGCTCCGCCCCCCGGCGCTGGCCATCGGCCATCACCCGTCAAGGCAACCCAACGACTAGGCCGAGTGGCCGCCGGAGGAAACCGCCGACCCGCAACGGTGCACAGGAAAGCGGCGGCTACACCACATGAACGAGAAGGCTGAGGCTGAACACGAAACCGGAGACGACGGCGAGCGACAACAGGTCCTTGGCGATATCGAGCATGATGTTCATCCTATGTTCTATGTTCCTTATATGTTCTCGTTTGTTCCAGATTGTCAACCTCCCGGATGGAACGGCCGGCGTGCATCCGCCGCGGCGCCTCCCGCAGGCAAGAGACTTGTGTCGCCGCGCCAAACGGTTAGCGTGGACGAACGGCGACCTTCGACATGGTGATGAAGAGATGACGCGTAGGGCAATCTTGCTGCTGGCCGGCCTCGCCGTCCTTGCGGGCGCGTCGGCAACGGCCGAGACGCTGGACGAGACGACGCGCTACTTCGCCATCCGCGGCACGACGCTGGCGGAGCTCGACCGCGATCTCAATCGCCGCGGCCCCTTCGTCGCCGAAACCGGGCTACGCCATCCCGGTGCGACGGAGGTGAAGTTCGACGGACACGTCACCTACAAGCGCGTCGCGGAGGGCTGCGCCGTCGACATGGCCAATGTGAAGCTGACGCTCAACATGCTTCTGCCGAAATGGGCGCCGCCCCGCGGTGTCGCGCCGGAGACGATCCTGATCTGGCGAACGCTGGAATCGGATATCGAGCGCCATGAGAAGCATCATGCGGACATCGCCAAGAGCTGGCTGAAACGCATGGAGATGGCGCTGCGCAATCTGCGGCCCGAGCCGAGCTGCGCCCGGATGGAAGCCTTGGTGAACCAGGTGACCCAGCGCTATCTCGCCGGGCACGAGCGGGCCCAGGTCGAGTTCGACACCATCGAGGGACGCGAGGTCAACTTCCGCCTGCGCCGGGCGCTCAGTCGGGCCGTGTCGGACTACCGGCGCTGATCCTACGCGGAGCGGCTCAACCGGTCTTGGACAGGCGATCACGATAAGGGCCCGCGACCACGAAGCCGCGAGCCCTTATAGAGTCTGAACATGCAGCCGCGTCCGGCGCGCCGGCCGCAATGCCGCGAAGGTGGTGATCAGGCCTGCTGCGCCGGGACCGTCAGGACGAGACCGTCCAGATCTTCGCGCATCTTGATCTGGCAAGAGAGACGGGAATTCGGCTGCGGTTCGTAGGCGAAGTCCAGCATGTCCTCCTCCATCGGCTCAGGCTCGCCGGTCTTCGCCGTCCAGGCCTCGTCGACATAGACGTGACAGGTGGCACAGGCGCAGGCACCGCCGCATTCGGCCTCGATGCCGGGCACGTCGTGCTTGACCGCGTTCTCCATGGCGGTGGTGCCGTTCGGCGCATCGATCTCGAAGCGTTCACCCTCCGGGGTGAGGAAAACGAGCTTGGGCATGAATGAGGCTTTCGGCTTGCGGGGTCGGGTCGGCGGCGGGCGCGTCGTGGCAAGGCCAAACGGGCATGGCCTGCGCCGCCGCTGATGGTCGCGCTTGGTTAGAGTTCGCACGGGCCGGAAGTCAACCGGTCGCGGTGCCGCTGCGCGGCTCGACCGGACGCCGACAACCTATCGTGCGAGGCGCGTGACGAAGCCGAGCGTCTCGTTCACTTCGGCCCGAAGTGCCGCCAGACTGGCCGCGTCGAAGCCCGATCGCTCGCTCGCCTCGGCGGCGTCCGCCAGCGGAAACGCTCCGACATTGCGGCACGCCCCTTTCAGCGTATGGGCGATCTGCCGCAGCTCCAGACCGCCGGCCGTCTCCAGCCGAACACCGACCAGCTGCAGGTGCCGCACGAACAGCCCGAGCACCTCCCGCTCCAGGCTGCGATCGCCGGCCGTCTGCCGGGCGAGGTGCACCAGATCGATGGGCCGCTGACCGGAGGGTGAGCGCAGTGCGCCCTCGCCTGCCGGGGTGAAGGCGTCGTCGGGAAGTGAATGCGCAAGCGAGACCATGGGACCATCCGAACAATCGAGCGATGCGGTCCGGAGCTCATATATAGAGCTCCGTCCTGGACGCAGCTTCGATCATCAACCGCCGGAATGGAGGAAGCGTTAAGCGCGCTGACCGGAACCTGCCCCAAAGCGTTGCAGATGTGCCATGTCGGCCTAGAATTGGACTCCAGCGGGCCCGGCGCGAATTCCGGTTTATCGTTAACCTTATGTTTAAACTTGTAGGGATCGGGCCCTTTTACGGTTTCTTTCGACGCGGTCGCTAACTAGCATCAATCGTGCGAAACTGTCCGATGGCCTCTGGCCGGGTGTTGACGGTTGACTGCGTCCGAATTCGGCGAGGCCTGAAAACCTGTCGCCGCTTCGGTGGCCCATATGCCGAGCGGGTCCAGAGTAACGAGTATTGAGGCGCGACGGAAATGTCCCAGACCAAATCCATCGACCAGCTTTCAGACGATACGGTCAACGCGATCGAGGAAGCGCTGCGTGAGGATTTCGAGGCCGGTTCCGACGATGGCGCGACAGTCGCTTCGGGACAGCTCGATCAACCCTCCGCCGCCGACCGCACCGATGTCGAGTTCTCCTTCGACGATTTCGAACGGCAGATCAGCGAGACCGCGGGCGAGCTGAGGACGGAGAGCGCCGAGGCCAGGCCCGCGACGGGTGTGCGCCGCGCCTCGCTGGCCGATTTCGTCGCGTTCGACACGCCGACCGAGGATCAGGCTCCGCGCACCGAGACCGAGTACGAGCCGCATACGGCCCGCCCGGCGCCCCGGCGCAGCCCTGCCCCGACGCCCCGCCAGGCACCGCCGGCCGCATCGCGCCCGGCCCGCCAGCCAGCCGCCGACGTGCCGCGCCAGAAGGCAGCGCCGTCGCCGCAGCCGGGCCCGGCCGCTGCTCCCGCCCGCGAACGTCCGGCCGCGCAGGCCGCGCCGCGCCCCGACACCGCGGAGCGCCGGCCCGAGCCGAGCGAAGCGCCCCGCGCCTATTCCCAGCCCGCGGCCAATGACGAGGAGCGCCGCACCTCGGTGATGGCCGATGCCCTTCTCAGCCGTCGCGCGTCGATGCTGCCGATCTGGATCGGTGCCGCCGTCTCGGCCGCCTGGGTCGGAATCGTCGGCTATATTAGCTACGACCTCTACGGATCGGACATCGCGACCCTGTCGGATGGCATTGCCGATCCGTTCCGCCAGTCGGAACTGGCGGTCATGGCCGCCGTGCTGGTTATTCCGGTGCTGCTGATCATGGCCTTCGCCGTGATGGTCCGCCGGTCGGCCGACATGCGCCTGATGAGCCGGTCCATGGCGGAAGTCGCCCTGCGACTGGCCGAGCCGGAATCCATCGCCACCGAGCGCGTCATGAGCGTCGGCCAGGCCGTGCGCCGCGAGGTCGCCGCCCTCGGCGAAGGCGTCGAGCGCGCCCTGGCGCGCACCGCCGAACTGGAGAATGTCGTCCACAACGAGGTGAGCTCGCTGGAGCGCGCCTATGCCGACAACGAGGCCAAGATCCGCGGCCTTGTCAACGATCTCGGCGCCGAGCGCGACGCGATGCTGTCCCATGCCGAGCGCCTGCGCTCGGCCGTCGTCGGTTCGCACCAGCGTCTGGTCGAGGATGTCGATGGCGCCTCCGACCATATCCTGTCGCGGATCGAGGACGCTTCCCGCCGCTTCACCACGCTGCTCGACGAGCGCGGCGACGCCCTCGCCCGCGACTACACCCGGCGCAGCGACGAGTTCGTCAGCCTGGTGGACGAGCACACCCGCAATGCACGCGAGAGCCTGGCGAAGGACAGCGACAGCCTGATCGCGCGCATCACCAAGAGCGCCGACGACGCGACCAGCCGCCTGAGCGAGAGCGGCGACGAGGTTGCCCGGCTGATCGAACTGCGCACGGCCGATCTCGACGACCGCAGCCGCAACCTGATCGAGCGCATCTCCGCCGCCGGAGAAGCGATCTCCGGCCTGCTGCAGACGCGCGGCGACACGCTGGCGGGTGACAGCGAGAAATTCCTCACCGATCTGACCGGCGTTCTCGACGACCGGGCCATCGGCATCGCCATGAATGGCGAGACCTTCCTGTCCAGCCTCGACGGCGCGTTCGAGGAACGCCTGCGCGAGATCGACGAGCGTTCCAACGGCTTCGTCGGCCGCCTGTCCGACGTCGGCAACGACATCACGGCCCGCCTCTCCGCCTCGGGCGACGCGGTCACCGGTCTCCTCAAGGCCCGCGGCGAAGCGGTGGCCGGCGAGAGCGAGAAGTTCCTCACCGACCTGACCGGCGTTCTCGACGATCGCGCCATCGGCATCGCCATGAATGGCGAGACCTTCCTGTCCAGCCTCGACGGCGCGTTCGAGGAACGCCTGCGAGAGATCGACGAGCGCTCCAACGGCATTGTCGGCCGCCTCTCCGACGTCGGCAATGACATCACCGCCCGCCTGTCCGCATCGGGCGACGCGGTCACCGGCCTCCTCAAGGCGCAGGGCGACGCGGTCGCCGGCGAGAGCGAGAAGTTCCTCGCCGACCTCACCGGCGTTCTCGACGACCGCGCCATCGGCATCGCCATGAACGGCGAGACCTTCCTGTCCAGCCTCGACGGTGCGTTCGAGGAACGCTTGCGCGAGATCGACGAGCGCTCGAACGGCTTCGTCGGCCGTCTGTCCGACGTCGGCAACGACATCACCGCTCGCCTGTCCGCCTCGGGCGATGCGGTCACCGGCCTGCTCAAGGCGCGTGGCGAAGCGGTCGCCGGCGAGAGCGAGAAGTTCCTTGCCGACCTCACCAGCGTTCTCGACGACCGTTCGCTCGGTCTCACGATGGACAGCCAGACCTTCCTGGCGAGCCTCGACGAGGCGTTCGAGACCCGCATGCGCGAGATCGGCGAGAAGAACGGTCTCTTCCTGTCCAGCCTGACCGAGGACATCGACAGCCGCCGCAACCGGCTCGAAGAGGAATCCGGCCGCTTCCTGCAGACGCTGGAATCGAGCCTCGGCGAGCGCACGGAACAGGCCGCGCGGATGCTGTCCGACACGTCCAGCCGCACCCTCGGCGATCTCGACAGCCGCCTTGCGGCGATCGATCACACGCTGACCGAGACCGGCGGCTCGCTGGTTGCCACCATCGAGGCGCGGGCCGAGGCCGTCGACCGGTCGACCGACCGGGTTTCGCAGGTGCTGGCCGAACGCTCGCAGGAGTTTGCCGGCGCCCTCGCCGAGCGCTCGCGCGAGATCATGGACGCCTTCGAGCGCGGCCATACCGAACTGACGATGCGCGCCGGCGACGCCGTGACGCTGAGCCAGTCGGCGCTGGAGGAGCGCACTGGCCAGCTCCGGACCCTCTTCGACGAGCGCATTGCGGGCCTCAACGCCATCATGGACGAACGCGCCGGCATGCTTGCCGGAACGCTCGACGATCGCCTTCTCGCCTTCGATCTCGCCAGCGACAGCCGCGTCGAGAACATCCAGGCGCGGGCCGGCGAAATGGATGCCGCGCTCGAGCGGACCGCCGCGCGCCTCGAGGAACTGCTCGGGCAGCGCCGCGAGGAAATCGAGGCCATGGTCGAACGCAGCGCCGAAGGCCTGCGGGCCGCCCTCGACGGGCGCGTCGGCGCCATCGAGAAAAGCATTGCCGACCACAGCGAGGACATCGAAGCCGCCTTCGCCTTCTCCCAGCAGAGCCTCATCGGCAGCCTGGACGATCGCGGCGCCTCGCTCACCCAGGTCATCGAGGCGACCGTCGCCAAGATGGAAAGCCTCGTCGGCAGCGCCCAGGGCGCCATGGCCGAGGGCGTCGACGAGAAGACCCGCGAAATGGCCCGTCTCCTCGACGAGCGCCGCGAGGCCATCGAAAGCCTCGTTGCCGACAGCCGTGACGGCCTGGTCAACGGGCTCGACCAGCGCATCGATGCCATCGCCAGCCTTCTGGCCGACCGGGTCGGCCGCTTCCACCAGTCGCTGCAGTCGGAATCCGTCCGCTTCATCAGCGGGCTGGAGGAACAGGGCGGGCGCCTGATCGGCGACATCGACGCCCGGACCGGCAATTTGACCGCCGGCCTCGCCGACCGCATCGCCGCCAACCAGACCCAGATGGCAAGCGCGCAGGATGCCCTGCTCGCCGGTCTCGACGACCGTCACGCCGCCATCCGCACCACACTCGACGAGCGCACCAGCGTGCTGCGCTCGCTGTCAGAAGAAACCCACGGCGCCCTTCTCTCGGCTCTCGACGAGCGCATCGCCGGCATCACCGGCGGGTTCGACGACGCCGTCCGTCAGGTGGCAGACGACCTGTCCGAGCGGGTTCAGGCCCTGCGCAACGTGGTCGAGGAATCGCGCACCGCGATCGTCGGCGACGTCGACAGCCAGACCGAACGCCTGCGCCAGGAGATGGCCGATCGGACCCAGTCCTTCGGTGACGACATCGCCATCAATGCCGGCGCGCAGCTCGTTGCGATCGAGAACGCCCTGTCGATGGTTGTGGATGGGCTCGAAGAGCGCACCAGCCATCTGCGCAGCGCGGCCGAATCCGTCGAGGCATCGCTGGGCCAGAGCCTGGACGGCCGGTTCGACCGGATCCGCACTGTCATGCAGGAGGGCCGCGACAGCCTGATCGGCGAACTCGACGGCCGCACGTCCACGCTGAACGAGGAAGTCAACGAGCGCGTCATGCGCGTCACCGAGGGTCTCGATGCCCGCACCGCCGCCATGCGCGGATTGCTGGAGGAAGCCCGCACCGTCCTCATCGACGGGCTCGACGAGCGGATGGCCGCCATCCACGGCATGGTCGACGGCTCGCAGAATTCGATCCTCGACGGCCTCGACGAGCGCACCGCGCGGATCAGCCAGGAATTCGAAGCCGGCCGCACCTCGATCGCCGCGGCCATCGAAGAGCGCGTCAACGGCATGACCGAAGCGCTGTTCGAAGCCGACATGCGGCTGTCGGCAGCCCTCGAAGAACGGCGCGACAGCCTCGCCTCGATCGTCGAGGAGGCCGCACGCTCGGCCTCGGCGACCCTGGGGGACCGGGCCGACGACGTGCGCCGGGCCATCGAGCAGAGCGTCGGCGACGTCTCGACCTCGCTGGAAGCCCGCCGCGACGACCTGCTCAGCGCGCTCGAATCGGGTTCCAGCAACCTGACCGGTGCCATCGACCAGCGCTCCGACGCCATCTCGTCGGCACTGGAGCGCGGCCTCGGCAATGTCGAGCGCACCCTCAACACCTCGACGGCCAAGATCGCCGACTCGCTGCGCCATGCGATCGCCGAAGCGACCACGGCCATGAGCCTCGAAGCCAGGCAGGCCCGCGAAGGCCTCGAAGGCGAGACCGCGAAGATCGCCGAGAGCGTCTCCGGCATCGACCGCCTGTTCCAGGCCTCCGGCGAGGAAGCCCGTCTGCGCATTGCCGGCGAAGCCGATCGTCTGGCCGAACGGCTGGCATCCCTCGCCGACGATCTGGCGGGCCGCGCGGCCGAAGCCAGCACCACGCTGGTCGGCGAAGGTGGCCGGATCGCCGAAAACATCAGCGGCGCTGCCGAGGTCATCCGCTCCCTGTCGGAGCAGTCGCGTTCGCGCTTCGCCACCGAGGCGGAGGAACTAGCGCGCTCGATCACCGAGATCTCGGGCACGCTGCGCAGCGAGACCGAAGAGGTCCGCGAGAGCCTGGCCGGGCAGCGCGTCGCGCTCGCCGACAGCCTCTCGGGCATCACCACCACCATTGCCAGCGAGTTCGAGCGCAACACCCGCGACTTCGCCGCCCAGTTCGGCGAGGCCAGCGAACAGATCCGCTCGGCCGGCGACGAAAGCCGCCAGCGCTTCGTCTCCGACGCCGGCGCGATCGCCGAGCAGGTCGAAGCGGCCACGGCGCGCATGCGCGAGATGACCGAAGCGGCCGAAGTGGCGCTGCGCGAGAACACCGAAGGCTTCACCCGCCGCCTCTCGGGCGCCTCCTACCAGATCCGCGGCGAGACCGAACGGGTCGCCGCGACCCTGGAAGAGCGCGCCGAACGCTTCAGCGAGGAGCTTGGCGGCGTCACGACCCAGCTCTCGGAGATGCTGGCAAGCAACGCCCTGCGCGGCGAACTCGAAGAGGCAACCCGCCTCATCCGCGACGAGTTGGCCAATGCCTCGCAGTCGATGCGCGACGGCGTCTACGCCGTGGCCACGCAGCTGCGCGGCGATGTCGACAACGCTTCCCAGACCCTCAGCCGCGATGCCGAGAGCGCCCGCGAGCTGATGCTCGCCCAGGGCGGTGAACTGGCCAGCCAGTTCGCGTCGATCTCCGCCGCGATCCAGCTCGAGACCGAGCGGGCCCGCCAGGAGCTTCTCGACAGTGCCGGCTCGCTGGGCCAGGACCTGTCGACCCGCATGGGCGAAGCCGACCGCATCATCGCGGCGCGGGCCCGGGTCATGGGCGAGGATATCGACGAGCGGACCCGCACCCTCGCGACCCTGCTCAGCTCGCGCAGCGCCGAGATCAGCCGCATCCTCGACGAGGAAGCCCGGCCGGTGTTCGAGCGCCTCGGCGAGAACGGCACCGAACTCGCCCGGATGATCGAGACGACGACGCGTGATGCGTCCGACAAGCTGCGCAGCGAAAATGCGGCGCTGGTCTCGGCCCTCGGCCGCCGTGCGAGCGAAGTGGTGGAGACGCTCAACCGTTCGTCCGGCGACATCATCGGCAGCTTCGAGGAGAAGACCGCCAGCGCCGTCGGCGCCGTGTCCGATATCCGCGACAGCCTGCAGCAGGAGATCGGTTCGCTGGTCGGCCGGCTGTCCCAGACCAGCGGCTCGCTGCGCGGGCTGGTCGACGAGGCTGTCGAGAACCTCGGCGCGATCGATCAGACGCTGCGCGAATCCGGCGCCCGCTTCAGCCAGGAGACGGAGGAAGCCTCCAACTCGATCTCGCTGTCGTCGCGCCTCCTGGAGAGCAATGTCGAACGCCTGGACAAGCTGTCCATGACGGCCTTCTCCAAGGTCTCGGCGATCGCCGACCGCTTCCAGGATCACGGAACGGTCCTCGGCGAGGCGGTCCGGCTCATCGAGACCGGCGAAGCCAACCTCCGCGCGACCCTCGAAGCCGGCCATGGCGGCATCGAGGAATTGTCGGCAGGTCTCGTCAAGCGCTCCGAGGAGATCGGCTCGCTGCTCCATTCCTTCGAGGAACTGATGGGCGGCCTGTTCGATCGCACCGAGCAGCGCTCGCGCCTCATCTCCTCGCGTCTGTCGACCGAGATGGGCGAGACGCTGGTCGAGGCGGACCGTCAGCTGCAGACCACCGAGGAGCGCTCCCGCGCCACCGCCGAGGCGATGCGTCAGGCGATCCAGTCGGTCATCGAGGACGCCAGCGCGCGCTTCGACGGCGCGACCGCGGAAATCCGTCGCACTGCCGAGGAAATCCGCCAGGAGCTGGAAACGGCGCGCGCCGACATCAAGCGCGGCGTGTTCGAGCTGCCGGACGAGGCGCGCGAAAGCACCGAGGCCATGCGCCGTGCCGTCGCCGACCAGATCCGCGCACTGCGGGACCTGTCGGATGTCGTCTCACATTCGGGCCGTGCCTTCGACGTGTCGAGCCGTGGCCCCGAGCGGAGCCAGGCACCCGCCGAGCCGCGGGCCAGGACCGCGGCGCCGAGCTACAGCCAGTCCGCACCGCGGCATTCGGCAGCGGCCGCCGTGGCACGCCAGCCCGAGGCTCCGGTGTTCACCGCCGAGGAAGAGCAGGATGTGGAGGACCAGATCGCTGCATCCTTCATGACCGACGGCAATCTGGCGCATGATCTGCGTGGCTCGAACTACGACACGCCGCCGCGTGCACAGGCTCCGGCCGCCGAGCCGCGGAGCGAGGCCCCGGCCCGTCCCGCACCGGCACCCGCCCAGCAGCGCACGCCCGCGGCACCGCTGCGTGCTCCGGCCCGTCCCGCCGCACCGGCACCGAGCGCTGCGCGCAGCGAGCCGGCCGCCGATCGCGGAACCGGCGAGCCCGGCGGCTGGGTCTCCGACCTCCTGCGCCGCGCGTCGCAGGATGAGGACGACAATGCTCCCGTCCAGCCGGCGGCGCCTGCCGCGGGCCAGGACCGCAGCCCGACGGCGCCGGAAGGCCGTTCGCCGGACCATGTGGTGGAATCCCTGAACTCGCTGTCGGTGGATATCGCCCGGGCGATCGACCACAAGGCGTCGATCGAATTGTGGGAGCGCTATCGCAAGGGTGAGCGCAACGTCTTCACCCGCCGCCTCTATACGATGAAGGGGCAGCAGACCTTCGACGAGATCCGTCGCAAATATCAGCGGGACACCGAGTTCCGTGCCGCGGTCGATCGCTATATCGGCGACTTCGAGACGCTTCTGGCCGACATCGCCAAGAGCGACCCGGACAATGCCCGCAGCCGGACCTACCTCACCTCGGACACCGGGAAGGTCTATACGATGCTGGCCCATGCTTCGGGCCGCTTCGACGCCTGATCCAGGCGAACAGGCAGCCGCCATCCGGCGGCTGCTTCCAACACTTCCTCGGCCACGGACGATTTTCGTCCGTGGCCGAAGTTTTTTCGGCGGGGCGAAAGCGCTGTGCCGCACTCCGTTAAGAGCTGAGGCCAGTCTCGAAGGCACCGATGCGCCTGCGAGCGGCTGCTACCTCCGCTAACGGGGCTTGGCGAACAAGCACGCACCGGCGCGGTGCTCACGTCCGGCGGCCCTGCCGTCATTCCCAGCGCGGCGTCGGCGTTGCAGCTCGCAGCCAGTGCTGCTCCGCCCGCAATCCCCTCGGATTCCGGCTTTCCCGTACAGATCCCACGATCGAAAGCCCCGGCGGACCCGGCGCCTGACGGCCCATTCCGGGCGCAGTCACCCCGCTGTCCGCCACCCTGGCGCGCCCGCGCGAGTTCCCGGCCCCGCCAGCGTGGTTGCCGAAAGGCAAACGACGACGCTGCAATTTGGCCTGATGGGTTCAACATAGAGAAAGTATATCCGGTAACAAACCACCTAAAATTCGATGCAAATGCGGTGACTACATTTCGCTTCAAAGTAAAATGGAACGCGCATTGTCTCCTCACGAACGAGGAGAAAGCACATGCAGAACGTCATCAAGCAGGTCGCGATCGCAGCAGGGTTCCTCCTCGCCATGGGCGCGGGGACGACGAGCGCCGCAGCGGCCCCCGCCATGGCCACGACCAGCCAGACCTCCCAGCCGGTCGGCCATTACGAGTTCTGCAAGAGCTATCCCAGCACCTGTACCCGCAACGCCTCTGTCGCCGTGGTCAAGCTGACCCGCGAAGTCTGGGCGCAGATCGTCGAGATCAACATGGCGGTCAACACCAACATCTTCCCGCGCACCGATGCGGAAATGCACGGCGTGCCGGAGCTCTGGTCCTACCCAACCGTCCAGGGCGATTGCGAAGACTTCGTTCTGCTCAAGCAGTACATGCTGGAGCGGGCCGGCATTCCGACCTCGGCGGTGCTGATCACCGTGGTGCGCCAGCCCAACGGCGAAGGCCATGCCGTGCTGACCGTGCGCACCGACCAGGGCGACTACGTTCTCGACAATCTCGACGACCGCGTCCTGGCGTGGACCGACACCGACTACCAGTATCTCAAGCGCCAGTCCGAGCGGAACGCCGGCAAATGGGTCGCGATCGCCGACGACCGCAACCTTCTGGTCGGCAGCGTTCGCTGAGGCGAGCCCGGCACGAGGCCTGACAGACACAAAAAGAGCCGGCCGTTTTCACGGCCGGCTCTTTCGTTTGCCGGGTCGAATCGACCGCGACGTCTACTCGAGGTCGATGTCCAGGATCGTCATGGTGAGGTGGTAGGACAATTCGCCCTCCTCGGTATCCTTCGCGAGCAGTCCGACGAATTCGTCGTTGAGATAGACTTCCGCCGAGTCGGCACTCTTCGGCAGCGCGCGGACCTTGATGTCTGCGGTCTTGAAGCTGCTCCTGAGGTAGGCTTCGAGCTTGCGGATTTCGTCGGGCTTCACAGCATTCTCCTGGATCGTCTGGGACGCCTGTAGCTAGGCGCCGGTCAATCGTTTCAATCCTCGGACGCCGCTCAGTCGTTCCGTTCGAAGCACTGGTCCATCGCCCGGGCCGGCTCGTCGCAATCGCCGGCCGTTCCGATGACCCGCGCGGGAATGCCAGCCACGGTGGTATGCGGCGGCACTTCCTTCAGCACCACCGAACCCGACGCGATCTTCGAGCACTCGCCGACGCGGATATTGCCGAGGATCTTCGCACCTGCCCCGATCAGGACGCCGCTGCCGATCTTCGGATGGCGGTCGCCGAATTCCTTGCCGGTGCCACCGAGCGTGACGTCCTGAAGAATCGAGACGTTGTCGCCTATCACGGCGGTGAAGCCGACGACCAGCCCCGTCGCGTGATCGAGGAAGATCCCGCGCCCCATGCGCGAGGCCGGATGGATGTCGGTCTGGAACACCGCCGACGACCGCGCCTGCAGATAGAGCGCGAAGTCGCGCCGGCCGGCGTTCCACAGCCAGTGGGCCAGCCGGTGCGTCTGGATGGCGTGGAAGCCCTTGAAGTAGAGCAGCGGCTCCAGATAGCGCTCGCACGCCGGGTCGCGGTCGTAGACCGCCTGGATGTCTGTGCGCAGCGTCGCGCGGAAGCTGTCGTCGGCATCCAGCATGTCGGCGAAGGCCTGGGCGATGGTCACGGCCGGCAGATCCGGATGGTCCAGCCGCTGCGAGACGCGATGAATCAGCGCCGCCTCCAGGCTGCGCTGATTGATGATCGTCGGATAGACGAAGCCGGACAGAACCGGTTCACGCGCCGCGACGTCCTCCGCCTCCAGCCGGACCTGGGCCCAGATCGGATCGACGGCCTGAAGGGTCTCGTGGGAATGCGAGCTCATGCTGCTCATGGAAGTCTCCCGGTCGGGATGCGCCGAAACGGCGCCTGGTCAGTGTCAAAGATAGGCGCGCGAAGCCGTCAGGGGAAGCCGCGGCAGCGGAACGCTGCGTTCCGGCGCCGCGATCGGCCCGCACGGGGGCTCGGTGCGCGCCTCAGCCAGCCGGCGTGGCAAAGCCATGCCGGGCGAGAAAATCGAGGATCGCATCGCCGAAAACGTCGTTGCGGTCGCCCGCCACCATATGCCCCGCACCGGCGATGTCGACGAACTCGGCCGAAGGGACGAGGCTGCGGAACTCGTCGATCTCCGCACTCGTGACCATGTCCGAGCGGCCGCCGCGCACCAGAAGCGTCGGAATGGTCAGCGCCTGCGCCGCGGCGATCATTGCCGTGCGCGCCGCGTCGCGGCGCATGGCGACGCTGTTCGGCCCGTCGATGAATGCCGGGTCCCAGTGCCAGCGATAGCGGCCGTCCGCCGAGCGCCGCAGATTCTTGGCCAGCCCCTTCGACGACCCCGAAGGCCGCCGGTTGGGCAGATAGGCGGCGACCGCCTCCGCCGCTTCCTCGAGGCTGGCGAAGCCGTCGGCCAGCCGGTCGGTCATGAAGCGATGGACACGGGCGACACCATCCTCGTTGAGGCTCGGCGTCACGTCGACGAGGATCAGCGCGGCGAAGCGGTCAGCTTCGCCCTGCGCAAGCAGGCTGGCAATGCCGCCCAGCGACGCGCCGACGGCCACGGGCTTGGCCCCGGCCTGAACGGCGATCGCATCCGCGAGCGCGCCGGCATCCGCGCCGAAATCGAAGAAGCTGTAGCCGCCGCCGGCGATCCATTCGCTGTCGCCATGGCCGCGCTGGTCCACGGCAATCGGCGACAGGCCGCGCCCGGCCATAAGGCCGGCGACATGCGACCAGGCCTGCCGGGTCTGCCCGCCGCCGTGCAGGAGCAGCACCGGATGGCCGTCCGCTACCGGACGGTCGGCGACGAGGCGATGGCCGCCGGCCCCCGCCCATTCCATACGCCGTGTAGTCACGCAGCCTCGCCCAGGAAGCGCAGGACCTCCGCCTTGAAGGTGCGGTCGCCGACCGAGAGCATGTGGTCCCGGCCCTCGATGGCGAAGACCCGGGCGTTCCGCATCAGCGCGGCGAGCGCGTCGGGCGAACCGGCAATGTCGTCGGTGGTGCCCACGCCGATCAAAGTCGGCTGGGCGATCCGCCCGACCTCGGCCTCGGTCAGTTCCTTCCGCGAGGTGGAGATGCAGGCGGCCAGCGCATGCCGGTCGCTGCGGGTGCGGTCGGCAAAGGCCCGGAACATGCGCCCGCGCGGATCGGTGACGTCGTCGAGGGAGGGTGCCAGCAGCGCCGCGGCGATCGGGTCCCAGTCGCCGACGCCCGCGACGAGGCCGATGCCGAGACCGCCGAAGACGATCCTCGAGATGCGCTCCGGCGCCGCCAGCGCGGTGAAGGCCGATACGCGCGCGCCCATGGAATAGCCGAAGATCACGGTCTGGCCGATGTCGAGATGATCGAGCAGGTTGACCACGTCGCCGGCCATCTTCTGCGGCGTGTAGGCCGCCTCGTCCTGCGGCTTGGCGCTCTGGCCATGGCCGCGATGGTCGAAGGCGACGACGCGGTAGCCGGCCTCGTTCAGGGTCTTCACCCAGCCCGTGTCGATCCAGTTCACCCGCATCGACGAGGCGAAGCCGTGGACGAGCAGCACGGCGGGCCGGTCGCGCTCGCCGGTATCGGTGAAGGCCAGTTGCAGACCGTCGCTGGTGAAGGTGTCCATGGCTGCCATTCTCGTGTTTTTCCGATCGGACGTCACAGGCGCATTAGAGCCATGACGGAGGTTTCGCCACCCCCTGTTCATTCGCGACCGGCGCCATTATGGTCCGCGCCATAGCGCAACCGAGCCGAGGGCGAGCCGCAATGGCCGGGCACACGATCCCCCATTTCCAGAACGATGCCGGACATGATCTGATCGAGGTCGGCGTCAACGAATTCATGTGCTGCGGCGCCAACCCGCCGCACGACCATCCGCATGTCTATCTCGACATGGGCGACGAGGGTGAGATGGTCTGCAGCTATTGCTCGACCCTCTATCGCTATAATTCCTCGCTGAAGGGCTGGGACACGATTCCTCCCGGCTGCCAGTTCGAAGAGAAGGCCGCCTGACATAGGCGCCATCGACCGGACGCGGCCGGTCGTCATCATCGGTGCCGGCATGGCCGGCCTGACGATGGCGCTGGAACTGGCGCGCCGCGATCGTCCCTGCATCGTCGTCGAGCGTGCCCCCCGGCTGGAAGAGGTCGGGGCTGGCCTGCAATTGTCGCCCAATGCGCTGCGGGTTCTCGCCCGTCTCGGCGATCTGGACGATCTGAAGGCGCGCGGCACGGTGGCCGAAACCGTCACCCTGCATGCCGCCCGGACCGGGCGTGCGATCGCGTCGGTGCCGGTCAGTTCGACCGACGGAACGCCCTACCTCTCCATTCACCGGGCCGATCTCCAGGCTTGGCTCGTACGCGCCGCCGCGGCCTCAAGCCGGATCGATCTTCGGCTCGGCCGGGACATCGGCGCCGTCGTCCGGGATGGCGACGATCTGCGCGTCGAAGCCATCAGCCCCGATGGCACCGAGATCCTGCAGACGCCGCTCGTCATCGCCGCGGACGGCGTGAACTCGCCCACGGCCCAACGGCTCGGCCTGGGCGGACCGGCGGCCACGGGCGCCCTCGCCTGGCGCGGCCGTGTTGCCGACAGCGCCGCGGCTATGCCGCCTGCCGGTATCGAAGCCTGGCTGGGCCCGCGCCGTCATGCGGTCGCCTACCCGATTACCGGCGGACGGGAGACCAATCTCGTCCTCATCGAGCCTGCGGGCGGTTCGCCGGACGCCGCAGACCTTCCGGCACGCTTTTCGAGATGGGACCGGCGGCTCGGCGGCCTGATCGAGTCAGTGGACACCTTCACGGCCTGGCCCCTGAAAGCGGTGACCGGCGCACGGCCCTGGCGCCATCTCGATGACCGCCTGATCCTGATCGGCGATGCGGCCCATGCCATGCTGCCCTATGCGGCGCAGGGCGCGGCCATGGCCATCGAGGATGCGGCGGTGCTCGCCACTCATCTCGATCGCGCCGCCGACTTGAGCAATGCATTGGGGGGCTACGAGACAGAGCGTCGGCCACGGATCGACAGGGTCCGGTCGCGGGTCGGCTTTCACCGCTTCGTCTATCACCTGCCGTTTCCGCTCAGCCTCGGCCGCAATGCGGTGCTGGCATCGCGCTCGGCGGAAAGTCTCGCCGGCGATCTCGCCTGGCTCTACGACTGGCGCCCGCCCAGGGATTAATCAACCGAACACTGCCCGTCGCGGAACAGCGGCACCGGTGGAACGTTCCTGCCTCGCCTCGACATGGGTGCACCGGCCAGCCGGCCGGCAGCCATGGCGGGCGGGAGGACTGGCACCGGACCGCGAAACCGGCCGTGCGACCTCTCAATGCTGCAAGGGACGGTTTCGAAAAGGTCATTTACATGCCGAAAAGTAACAGGACCGGCAGGTTCGTCGGTGTCGCCGCGCTGGCGGCCTCGACAGCCCTCTCAGGGCCTATCGCCGCTTACGCGCAGGAGGCGGCGACCATCCGCGTCGCGCAGGCCGAGGAATTGCTGCCGCAGGACGCGGCCCCCGCGCCGGAAGCTCCGGCTGCGCAGGAACCCGCCCCGGTAGAGGAAGCCGCACCAGTCGAGGAGCCCGCCGCCGAGCCGCAGCCCGCTCCCATCGAGGAGCCGCCGGCAGAGCCCGCACCCGAACCCGAGGCACCGCCGGCCGAAGCGCCGGCAGATCCCGTCGCGCCTGAGCCGGCGCCGGCAGCCGAAGCCCCCGCCGAAGAACCCCAGGCTGCAGAGCCCCAGGCCGAAGCACCTGAGGCAGAGCCTGAGTCGGCTCCCGAGGAAGCGGCCCCGGTCGAGGCCGAAGCCCCGGCGGAACCCGTCGAGGAGGCTCCTGCAGCCGAGCCGCAGGCCACTGAACCGGCTGCCGAGACGCCGGTAGAGGAGCCCGCCGCCGAAACCGAAACCCCGTCCGAGCCTGCGGCGGAAGCCGCGCCTGAGGACGTGGCACCCGAAGCGCCTGCGGCAGAGGATGCCGACGCCACGCCGGCCGAGCCGGCCGCCGAGCCCCAGTCCGAGGCACCTGCCGAGGCAGCGGAGCCGGAGACCACGGACGGTGACACCACTGCGCCGACCGACGAAACTGTGCCCGCGGCCGACACCGGCGGACAGCCGGCGGAAACGTCGCCTGACCAGCCGGCCGACGCAGCAACCGGGGAGCAGCCTGCGGCCGACCAGCAGCCCGCTACCGAAGAGCAGCCCGCCGCCGAGACCGCCGCGCAGCCCGAGCCGACCGCTCCGGAATCGCAGCCCGAAGCAGTTGACGAATCCGTCCAGACCGAGACCGTGCCGGAAGGCGGGGTCGCTGCGAGCGACGCCCGCGTCCAGCAGCTGGCCGAGCCGGTCGAGGTGACCCCGATCACCGCCGAGGAAGGCGAACGGATCGAGGCGCCGAACGCCGCAGCGGCGGACGGCAGTGCCGGCAGCACCACGACGAACAACACGGTGATCAACAACAGCACGACCACCAACAACACCGTCGTGAACAACACCACCGTCAACCAGCAGGCGCCGCTGCCGCCGGGCGTCGAGGTCGTCGATCGCGTCGGCAATCGCGACATCCTGTCGATCGTCGGTGCCGGTGCCGTTGGGGCGCTCGCCGGCGGAGCTGCGGCCTATTTCATCCGCGGCAATGACGACGACCGCATCGCGGTCGATGCGCAGGAGCGTTACTACGACCGCCTGCGCGGCGATCGCACCCGCGAGACGGTGGTCCGGCCGAACGGCGTCCAGGTGGTCACGATCACCAACCGCTACGGCGACGTCGTGCGCCGCTCGCGCATCATGCCGGACGGCAGCGAAGTCGTGCTGTTCTACGATCCGTATCAGGACGACGAGCGCCAGGACGACTATTACTACAGCGACGTGGGTGCCGACCTGCCGCCGCTCGACCTGCGCATCCCGCGCGAGGACTACATCGTCGACGTGACGGATCCCGACGAGGAGCTCTACTACCGGACCATCGTCGCCCCGCCCGTCGAGACCGTCGATCGCATCTACTCCCTCAACGAGGTCCGCCGGTCGGAGCGCGTGCGGGACAAGGTGCGCCGCATTGATCTCAGCACGATCAACTTCAACTTCGGGTCGGCCGAGATCACCCAGGAGGAAGTCGGCGACCTGCAGGCGCTGGCCGATGCCATCGCACGGGTCATCGCCGAGAACCCGGACGAGACCTTCCTGATCGAAGGCCATACGGACGCGGTGGGCAGCGAGCGGGCCAATCTCGCCCTCTCCGACCGGCGCGCCGACGGCGTCGCCACGGCACTGACCCAGTATTTCGACGTGCCGCCGGAGAACCTCGTCACCCAGGGCTATGGCGAGCAGGACCTGAAGGTCGATACGCAGGCGGAGAACCGCGAGAACCGGCGGGTCACCGTCCGGCGCATCACCCCGCTGGTCAAGCCGGTCAACACCGCCCAGCGCTAGGCTGGCCGGTTACACCCGAGCAGGAAAGGGCGGCCCGCGGGCCGCCCTTTTTTGTTTCAGCGCTGGTGGGATGGGAACGGACCGCCCGGCCGCGGACCCCGTCAGTCGTCGTCGTTCGTCGGTCGTTTGGAGCCGACCGACAGGAAATCGCCGAAGGGCCCGAGCGGCTCGACATAACTTGCCAGCACCTTGAGGGCGACCATCACCGGCACCGCCAGGAACATGCCGACGACGCCCCAGATCCAGCCCCAGAACGCCACCGACAGGAAGACCGCGGCCGCGTTCATCTCCAGCCGGCGGCCAACGATCATCGGGGTCACGAGCTGGCCCTCCACCGTCGTGCAGGCAAGATAGACGAGCACCGGTGCCAGCGCGTTGGACAGGCTGCCGAACTCGGCCAGCGCGATGACGCCCACGAGGAACATGCCGATCAGCGCGCCGATATAGGGGATGAAGTTCAACAGCGTCGCCAGCGCGCCGAAGATGATCGGCGTCGGCATGCCCACCCACCAGAGCAGTGTGCCGATGGTGAGGCCAAGGGTGACGTTGATCAGCGTGATCGTGAACAGGTAGCGCGACAGCTCGCGCTCGATCTCGTGGGCGATGTTGAGCGCCCGCTTCTTGTCCGACAGGGTCGGCATGGCCCGGACGAGCTTCTGGTAAAAGAGATCGCCCGACGCCAGCAGGAAGAACAGGAAGACCAACGAGAAGCCCACCGAAGCGACGATCTGCGGCGCGGCGGTCGTCACATTGTCCAAGAGCCCGGGGTTCTTGACGACGACCTCGTCGGGCTGGCCGTCATTGGGCGCATTCCGCCCCGCGGCCTGTTCGACATTCTGCTGCGCCGCCTCCAGCCGGGCGAACCGCTCCTGCACCGAGCGCAGTTCCTGGTCCACGGCGGCGGCGTAGCGCGGTGCATCGTTGACGATGTTCGTGATCGGGTCGCTCAGCATGTAGAAGCCGAGCACCATCGTCACCAGTGCGCCGACGACGAGGAAGAAGGCCGAGATCGGCTCCCAGATCTTCAGCCGCCTCCTCATGAACCGTACCACCGGGCTCATCACCAGCGCGAAGAGCAGCGCGATGATCACCGGCAGGACGAAGCTCGCCGTCAGATACAGCGCCCCGAACAACAGGATGAAGAAGATCCCGATCACCGCCCAGCGCGGGCCGGCTTCGATATGCTGGTTGGTGACGAGGCCGATCGTCGGGGACAGGGTGGTGGAACGCTTGTCTTCACGCCCCTCGCTCGATCGTTCAGACAATGGCGCATCCCCTCGGGTCAGATATGCACCAACGGACTGATCACAATCAGGTTCCCTTGCCGTGACGGAGGAACGGCGCCGGGCAGACCGGCGCCGTCCGCCCTGCTCCATCGGCCTGCTACGCGGCCGCTACCGGCCGCGCAAATGTCAGGCAGCGTCTTAGTGCAGGATCTGCGACAGGAAGAGCTTGGTGCGCTCGTGCTCGGGATTGGTGAAGAACGCCTCCGGCTCGTTCTGCTCGACGATCTGGCCGGCATCCATGAAGATGACGCGATTGGCCACCTGCCGCGCGAAGCCCATCTCGTGGGTGACGCACAGCATCGTCATGCCCTCTTCCGCCAGCCCGACCATGACGTCGAGCACTTCCTTGATCATCTCGGGATCGAGCGCCGAGGTCGGCTCGTCGAACAGCATGATCTTCGGGCTCATGCACAGCGAGCGGGCGATGGCCACGCGCTGCTGCTGGCCGCCGGAAAGCTGCCCCGGATATTTGTGGGCCTGCTCGGGGATCTTCACGCGCGAGAGGTAGTGCATTGCCACCTCCTCGGCCTTCTTCTTGGGCATCTTGCGGACCCAGATCGGCGCCAGCGTGCAGTTTTCCAGGATCGTCAGATGCGGGAAGAGGTTGAAGTGCTGGAACACCATCCCGACCTCGCGGCGCACCTCGTCGATCTTCTTCAGATCATTGGTCAGCTCGATCCCGTCGACGGTGATGGTGCCCTTCTGGTGTTCCTCCAGCCGGTTGATGCAGCGGATCATCGTCGACTTGCCGGAGCCCGACGGCCCGCAGATGACGATCCGTTCGCCACGGCGCACGGTCAGGTTGATGTCACGCAGCACGTGGAATTCCCCGTACCACTTGTTGACGCCCAGAAGCTCGACCGCGATCTCGTCGGAGATAGCCATGCGGTCTGCATTGCCCGGCTTGGTGTCGATGTCGACGGCCATGGGAGATTCCTTCAGCTTTTGTGTCCGGTATCCAGTCGCCGCTCGGTGTAGATCGAGTAGCGCGACATGGAGAAGCAGAACAGCCAGTAGATGAACGCGGCAAAAACCAGGCCGGTCGCCGGTGTGGTGGGGGTGATCCAGTCGGGATCGTTGAAGCCGCGCCGGACCGTGCCCAGAAGGTCGGCCAGGCCGATGATGTAGACGAGGCTGGTGTCCTTGAAGAGGCCGATGAAGGTGTTCACGATCCCCGGGATCACCAGCGTCAGCGCCTGCGGCAGGATGATCATCCGCATCTTCTGCCAATAGGTGAGCGCCATGGCGTCGGCGCCCTCATACTGTCCCTTCGGGATCGCCTGCAGGCCACCGCGGATGACCTCGGCCATGTAGGCCGCCGAGAACAGCGCCACGCCGACCAGCGCCCGCAGGAGCTGGTTGAAGGTCACGCCCTCCGGCAGGAACAGCGGCAGCATGAAGTTCGCCATGAACAGGACGGTGATCAGCGGCACACCGCGCCAGAACTCGATGAACACGATGCAGAACAGCCGCACCGCCGGCATCGACGAACGCCGACCGAGCGCCAGCAGGATACCCAGCGGCAGCGACGCGGCAATGCCGCTGACCGCCACGACCAGGGTCACCATCAGGCCGCCCCACAGATTGGTGGGAACCGGCCGGAGCCCGAAATCGCCGGTCATCAGCACCATGAAGGCCAGCGCCGCGAGGGTCGGTACCAGCAGCCCGAAGACGCCCGCCCCCTCGGACCCGGCACGGAAGCCGGCCCAGACTGCCAGCGCGATCGCCGCCAGCGACGCGAAGAACGCGGCGACCGAGAGGATCGAGAACCGGTAGCCGAGGAAGCGGAACAGATCCGGATCCACCGCCGCCGAAACCAGCAGCAGCAGGAGCGCAAAGCCTGCGAGGCCGGCGGCGATCTTGACCGGCATCTGCGAGATGTCGACGTCGGGCTTGGCCAGGACGCTGCTCAGCGTGGCAACGGCCGCGACCAGGAAGACCAGCGCCACCGTGCCGCCGGCGAAGCGGAACTCGCCGCCGGTCAGAAGCACCAGCGCCACGAACGGGAACACCGCGAACAGCAGAATCGCGTTCAGCCGCTTGTGGGGCACCCGCGGGATCGCGAGCCCTGCCACCAGCAGCGCCAGCAGCACCACCGTGACGTCGATGCGCCAGCGTTCGCCGAACGGATAGACGCCGTACATGAACTGGCCGAACTTGGCGCTGACGAAGGCCCAGCAGGCGCCGCCATGGCCACCGCCCTCGACCAGGCACGCGGTGCGATCGCTGCCGGTGAAGACCGCGTCGAGCCAGGCCCAGTTGAAGATGTTCATCGCGGCCCAGACGATGAAAGCGCCGGCGATCACGCTGAGGACGCTGTCGAGCGGCGTCGCGAAGAGGTTGCGGCGGACATTGCCGATGAACCCGACCTCGCTGGGCGGGGGCGGCAGCGGCAGCTTTTCCTCGGTGGAAACGAAACGGGCGACTTGTTCTTCCATGATCTATTCGCCCCCGATCATCGCTCGACGAGCGCCATTTTGGCGTTGAACCAGTTCATGATGAGCGACACCGTGATGGAGAGGCCGAGATACACCGTCATCCAGATCACCACGACCTCGATGGACTGGCCGGACTGGTTGAGGACGGTCGAGCCGACGGCGACGAGTTCGGGATAGCCGATCGCCAGTCCGAGGGACGAGTTCTTGGTCAGGTTGAGATACTGGCTGGTCAGCGGCGGAATGATCACCCGGAACGCCTGGGGCACGACGACCAGCCGCAGCAGTTTGCCGCGCGTCAGCCCGAGCGCCGAGGCGGCCTCGGTCTGCCCCTTGGAGACGGACAGGATGCCGGCGCGCACGATCTCCGCCACGAAGGCCGCGGTGTAGATCGACAGGGCCAGCCACAGGGCGATGAATTCCGGCCGGATCTGGATGCCGCCGGCGAGGTTGAAGCGTGTCGCGGTGGGAAATTCCAGTGTCGCCGGAATTCCGGTGGCCACAAAGACCAGGAGCGGCAGGCCGACGATCATGCCGATGGCGGGCCACAGCACCGGCCGGCGCTCGCCCGTGGCCATCTGATGCTTCTTGCTGCGCTTGGCGTAGAAGATCGTGGCCGCGGTCCCGACGGCGAAGGCCGCAAGCGTGGCCCAGGCGACCGGCTCGAACAGGATGGCTGGGATCTGCAGGCCGCGATTGGTCAGATAGACGCCGACCGGGCTTTCGTCGATGCCGCGCGGCCCGCTCAGAACCGACAGGACGCCGAAGTACCAGAACAGGATGACCAGCAGCGGCGGGATGTTGCGGAAGGTCTCGACATAGACGGTCGAGATCGAGCGGACGAGGAAATTGCGCGACAGGCGCCCGATGCCGACGAGAAAGCCGACAATGGTCGCCAGGATGATGCCGCTGATCGCCACGACCAGCGTGTTCGCGATACCGATGAGGATCGCGTCCCCATAGGTGGCGTTGCTCGAATAGGTGAAGGGCGTGATGGCGATGTCGAAGCCCGACCGCTCGGCGAGGAAGCCGAAGCCGGACGCGATATTGGCGGCTGCGAGATTCCGCGCCGTGTTGTCGACGATCCACCACGTGAAGAGCGCGATACCGACCACCAGGGCGACCTGGATGACGATGCTGCGGACGGTCGGATTGTTCAGGAAACTGGCCCCGCCGCCCTGACGCGGCACGGAATGGGTTTCGACGGTCATCTACGCTCCCGGGCGTTGCGGAAGTTGACGATCCCCGGCGGCCGCAAGGGGCAAACGGGCCACGCCGGGCGAGCCGGACGCGAGAGACGCGCCCGGCCCGGCTTGATCAGCTCAGCGGATCGGCATGCCGTACTGCAGGCCGCCCTTGGTCCACAGGGCGTTCTGGCCACGGGCGATTTCCAGCGGCGTATCGACACCGATGTTGCGCTCGAAGATCTCGCCGTAATTGCCGACGGCCTTGATGATGTTCACGGCCCAATCCTGCGACAGGCCGATGGACTCGCCGAAGTTCTTGTCTTCGCCGAGCAGACGCCGGATCTCGGGATTCTCCGAGGTCTTCATGTCCTCGACGTTCTCCTGGGTGACGCCCAGCTCTTCGGCGTTCAGCAGCGCGTTGTGCGTCCACTTGACGACGTTGAACCATTCCGTGTCGCCCTGGCGCACGGCCGGTCCGAGCGGCTCCTTGGAGATGATCTCCGGCAGGATGGTGTGCTCGTCGGCATTGCCCATCTCGAGGCGCGAGGCCGCGAGACCCGACGCATCGGTGGTCAGCACGTCGCAACGGCCGCTGTCATAGGCCGAGTTCACGTCCGACTGGGACTCGATGACGACCGGGTTGTATTCCATGTTGTTGGTACGGAAATAATCCGCCAGGTTCAGCTCGGTGGTGGTGCCGCTCTGCACGCAGACCGTCGCGCCGGACAGTTCGAGCGCGGAATTCACGCCGAGATCCTTCTTCACCATGAAGCCCTGGCCGTCATAGTAGTTCACGCCGGCGAAGGTCAGGCCCAGCGTGGTGTCGCGGTCCATTGTCCAGGTGGTGTTGCGGGCCAGAACGTCGACTTCGTTGTTCTGCAGCGCCGGGAAGCGCTGAACGGCCGACAGCGGCGAGTATTCGACCTTGGACGGGTCGCCGAAGACGGCGGCGGCGATTGCCTTGCAGTAGTCGATGTCGAGACCCTGCCAGGCACCCTGATCGTTCTGCGAGGCGAAGCCCGGCAGACCGGTGTTGACGCCGCAGCGCAGAACGCCGCGATCCTTGACCGTCTGCAGCGTCTGGGCGGACGCACCGCTGACGGCCACTCCGGCGACGGTCAGACCCAGCACGGCAGTCAAAAGTCTCAATTTCATCAGGAAACCTTTCCAGGCATGGTTTTCAGTTCAATTCTTTTCTTTGTCGTTGAGAGACGCACCCATGCAGCCAAAGCCGCATCGCAAACGCATCTTCACGAGGCGGCTTGATCTCATGTCATAAATTTGTGCAGGTCAAGCATGTGACGCTTTTCTCCCGCCGATTTTGACGATTACGGCAATCCACGTCTCGCAAACAATCAGGAAGCCCAACAATTGAGCACTCGATCCGCGCAGCCCGGCAACACGCGTCTGGGGGTGAATACGCAGCTCGCGCACGGCCCGTTCGACCCATCCACGCAGCATGGTTTCGTCAATCCGGCCGTCGTGCACGGCTCCACCGTGCTGTTTCCCACCGCCAAGGAGTTGAAGAACCGGGCCAAGGCACCGTTCAGCTATGCCCTGTCCGGCACCCCTACGACCAAGGTTCTCGAAGATGCGCTGAGCGAACTCGAGGGCGCCGCGGGCACGATCCTCGTGCCGTCGGGGCTGGCCGCTGTCACCGTGCCGCTGCTGGCGTTCCTGGCCGCCGGCGATCACTGCCTGGTGGTCGATTCGGTCTATTTCCCTACCCGCCGCTTCTGCGACGGCACGCTGCGGCGCATGGGCGTCGACGTCGAATATTACGATCCGCATATCGGCGCGGACATCGCCGGGCTGATGCGGCCGGAGACGAAGGTCGTCTTCCTCGAGGCGCCCGGCTCCAACACCTTCGAGATCATGGACGTCGCCGCGGTCTGCGAGGCGGCCCATGCCGGCGGCGCCGTGACGATGCTGGACAATACCTGGGCGACGCCGCTGTTCTTCCGGCCGCTGGAGCATGGCGTCGATCTGTCGATCCATGCGCTGACCAAATATCCGGGCGGCCATTCCGATTTGATGATGGGCAGCGTGTCGGCGAACGCGGCGACCCTCGCCCAGCTCCGCGACACGCAGATGCAGCTCGGCGTCAATGGCGCGCCCGACGACACCTATCTCGTCCTGCGCGGCCTGAAGACCATGGGCGTTCGGCTGGAGCGGCACCAGGCATCCGCTTTGGCGCTGGCGCAATGGCTGGAGGGTCGCGACGACGTTCTCGAGGTGCTGCACCCGGCCCTGCCCTCCTTCCCCGACCATGCCCTGTGGCAGCGTCAGTTCAGCGGCGCGAGTGGCCTGTTCGGCTTCGTTCTCGACGGGGATGCGGATGCGGCCGAGCGCTTTCTCGACGCGCTGCGCGTCTTCGGCCTTGGCTATTCCTGGGGCGGGCACGAGAGTCTCGCCGTGCCGGCGTCGCTGGGCGACCGGACCATCGCGAAGGGACCGGCCGCGGGCAGCCTGATCCGGTTGCAGATCGGGCTCGAGGATGTGGCCGACCTGCAGGCGGACATGGAAGCGGGCTTCGCCGCCGTTCACGGCCGCTGATCGTCAGGGCCCCGCGTCGCGATGCCGATGCGGGGCCGGCCTGGCTGGATACCGGGCCTGCGGGCTGGCCGCGGCGTCCCTCAACCGATGGCGCGAACGTAGGACGGCAGTCCCCGCGGGACGTTCGTACATCCATGGAAGACGCGGACATCCACGCGCGGATCGTCCTGCGCGTATTCGTAGTCGATCCCCAGCATGTTCATCACACTGGCCGGATGGCGAAAGTCGCCCGCCATGGCCGCCTTGCAATGATCCACCAGGATCGTCGAGCGTGCCTGTAACATCGTCTGCCTCCAAGCGTGTCTGCCTGTCGATGATGCCCACACCCGCCTCACTAGCCGATGAAGATTGTTGGTGGCTGGAGTGTGAAGGGTGCGAAAACAATCATACGCCCGGATCCGCTTTGCGGCTGTGCCCTTCCCGCCGCAACCGGCGCGAAAACCGTCCAGAGGCGCGGGCAAACGCCGCTGCACGGGCCATGGGCGTCCCGCACTTCCTTGACCTGACGGCAACCATCCGGCACTCGGTGATGCCACGACGACGTGTCCGAAACCGGGCATTGCCCGGCGAACGAAAAGAGCCGGCCCTGTGGGCTGCACGCTCTGCATCGCCCTTCCAGCGGGTCACGGCCTGCCGACATTGATGGTGCCGACATGGCCGAAACCGAACGCTCCCATGCGCCCAATGTGCGCTGGCAGACCTTCGATCTCGACAAGCAGCGCCGTGCGGCCGCCATGGGGCAGACGCCGGCGGTGATCTGGTTCACGGGGCTCTCCGGCGCCGGCAAGTCGACGATCGCCAACTTGGTGGAGAAGAGCCTCTTTGCGCGCGGCCGGCACACCTATCTTCTGGACGGCGACAATCTGCGCCACGGCCTCAACCGCGACCTGGGCTTCTCCGAGGCCGATCGCGTCGAGAACATTCGCCGTGTGGCGGAGGCGGCACGCCTGTTCGTCGATGCCGGCCTGATCGTCCTCGCCTCCTTCATCTCGCCCTATCGGTCGGACCGCAGGATGGCGCGCAGCCTGTTCGAGGATGGCGAATTCATCGAGGTCTTCGTGGACACCCCACTGGAGATCGCCGAGCAGCGGGACCCGAAAGGCCTCTACAAGCGCGCCCGCGCCGGGCTGATCAAGGATTTCACCGGCATCGACAGCCCCTATGAGGCGCCCGAGCAGGCGGAAATCCGGCTGGAGGCAGGAACACGAGAACCGGACGTTCTGGCCGACCAGATCATGCGCTATCTCGAAACCCACGGATATCTCGCCCCCCGCTAACGAGGCGGGTGACGCGGAGGTCATTCAAGGACCGGACAATCCACGATCTGAAGGTTGAAGTCACCGCGAGGTGTCGGGCAAGGTCGAGGTTCGTGGACACGTCGACATACGGGCACATCTATTCGCGCCCGGTGAATACGTCACCCTGGCCTGCCGCTGGCGGCCTCAGAACGGATCGAAGAATCGCATGACGACAGAACCGGGACACATTCCCAACTCCCCCGTTTGTTTCATGCATATCGGCAAAGTGGGGGGCCATTCCATATCGCAGGAGCTTCTGAGCCGGTTTGACCTGTCAGAGGCGGTCAATGCGTCCCCCGAACAGTTCGACAATTTCAAGCCCGAGACTTTTGCCGGCAAACGTCTGGTGATCGGCCACTACGCATACAATCACACGCTGCTGCTTCCCCCGAGCCGGTTCCTGTTCTCGATTGTTCGCGAACCGGTCGACCGGGTATTGTCGAACTACTGGTTTCTGCGCGCCCACGCGGACGTGGAGGACACCCGCGCGCAACAGATGATCGACCTCGCACGCCGGTGGCCCATCGAGGAGTTCGTCCGGATCGATGACCCCGCCGTTCGGCAGGTCGCGGACAATCATCAAACCTGCTTCTTCGCGCATGACTGGCGCCATAGCGATCCTGTGACCGAACAGGATTTCAGTCTGGCGATGGCACATCTCGACGATTTCGACCTGATCGGCGTGCATGCCGCTTACGACGATTCGATGCAGATGCTCTGCACGATGCTGGACTGGCTTCCGTGGCCAAGTGACAACCGCTTCAACACGACAGCGAGCCGCGTGGCGACGGACGCCCTCAGTCCGAGTGTCAGGAGGCAGCTGGAGGAGCTCAACCGGTTCGACGTCGCTCTGTACCAGGAAGTCCATCGCCGCTTCTGCGCAAAACGCAGCAACTTGCTGCGTACGATGGCAAGGCAGGCCTGGCGCAAAAGCCGGGACGCTGTCGGGCAGGCTCCAGAGACGGCGTTGCCGACGGCTATCGAACTCCACGGCAGTCAAACCGTCGAGGGGGACAACTGGCACGTCCGCCAGATCCAGAACGGCAGCTATGCACGCTGGCTAGGTCCTGCCACAGAGACGCGGCTCTTCGCCACGATCGCCGCATCGCCATGTTACGACGTCGAGATTCATCTCGTCGGCTGGATCGACAGGGAAACGCTCGACAGCCTCACCGTGGCGATGACCGGCTGGGATTGCGAAGAGACAAGCTATCATGTGTCGATGGAGGACATGCGTGCTGTCAAGCGTTGGCGATTGCGGGCGGCGGACAATGCCAAGGCCGGCCCCTTGCTGGAACTGGATATCAACGCGCTGCGCACGGGACGCCTCTCCGATCATGGCGTCGAGAGCACCCATGATCTGACCGCATCGGTCGCCGTAAGCTGCGTCAAGATTTCCGCTGTTTGCGAAGCAGAAACAACGGCACTCGCCAGCGGTCAGGATCAGACGTCCGCGACCGTATCCGACGATGTTATCGCCAAAGGTGTCTCGCTGCTGCACGGGGCCGCTGGCAAGGTTTCCAAGATCGTCGCTGCGGAACGGCTATTCCGTTCCGCCGTCGAGGACGATCCGGAGTCCGTGACCGCTCACGTCTGGCTCGGTGAGGCATTGTGCTACCAGGGACGCTCGCCAGAAGCAGTCGGGATCTTCGAGACGGCGTTGGCGCTCGAAAAGGCGTCGTCGACGGTTCAGCTCGACGAGCGGACACGGGCGCATCTGCTTGAGCGACTCGGTGAAGGGCTGATCCTTGCCGAGACGCGTCTGGACGATGCCCGCGCCTATCTGACCGAGTCAGTCAGGCTTGCGCCGGTGACGGAAGCCGAGAGCCACCGCCTGAACGGTGCCGCCTACATGCTCGACGGACTCACACGGCTGGATTCCTCGGCGCCGAAGCGCAAAATCGCGCGGTGGCCCGTACAAAACGCCGCATTCCAGGACCTCGATGAGGTCGCACGGCAGTTTGCGGACAACACGAAGGCTGCGGGCACCCGCCCGATCGGCCGCGACACGAGAGTCGTGACCCTGGGGTCATGCTTTGCCGGCAACATTGCCATTGCATTGAAGGATCGAGGGGTCGAGACGACTGCACTCGGCCTCGGCGAACTGATCAACAGCACGTTCGCGAACCGCGCCCTGATCGAATGGGTGAACAATGATCCGCTCGATCGCTACAGCCCGGAAACCATAGAGACGCTGAAAGTCTATTTCGGCGCATCCCCGGACACGCTCCGCGCTACACTGACGAGTGCGAACACCATCATCTACACACTCGGCGTGGCACCGGGTTTCTTCGACAAAAGCACCGGCCTTTTCCACCTTACCCAGGCTGGCAAGAACACGCTGCACCTGCTCAAAACGAACGATTTCAGAACCACGACCGTGGAAGAGAACGCCGACAACATCGAGGCGGTGATCGCAGGCTTGCGTCGGTGCAATCCCAACATCAACATCGTTTTCACCGTATCGCCGGTGCCGCTCTACTCGACCTTCGAGTACGATTCAGCGATTATTGCCGACTGCGTGTCCAAGTCTGTCCTGCGGGCTGCAATTGATGTCGTTTTGAAGCGGGCACATGCAGGCGTGAACTACTGGCCGGCTTTCGAGATGGTGCGATGGGTCGGCGCATACCACCCAAATCTCTTCGGAGAAGAGGACGGCACGACGCGGCACGTGTCCGAGCGCGCGGTTTCTGCCATCGTCAACGGCTTCATCCACGCTTTTGGCGACGAAGCATTGAAACAGTAAGGCGTATTGTCGGTGGTTCTGGCGACCCCGGCAGGATTCGAACCTGCGACCATCGGCTTAGAAGGCCGGTGCTCTATCCTCTGAGCTACGGGGCCGTAGGCGACCTGGCACCGGGACGGACGGTTCGACCGTCAGTGTGTCCAGGGCTGGCGCCGGTCATAGCGGAAATTGTCCGCATACGCGATCTTCGGGCGCCGCGTTTCCTTCGGCTCCTCGACCCGGTACGGAATGTCGTTGCGCTCGGCGTATTCGACGGCCTGCTCGCGGGTCTCGAAGGAGAGTCTGAGCTGGGAGAGCATGTCGCCGGACGAGGTATAGCCCATCAGGGGCTCGACGCGCTTGGGCTGCTCGGGTTCGTAGACCAGCATCCAATCGCGCGTCTTCGCCTTGCCCGACTGCATGGCGGTACGGGTCGGACGATAGATTCTCGCAACCATCTGGGCCTCGTCGGCGGCGGCGCGGCTTCGCCACGCCCGTGTCAAAAACCGGTGTCCGTCGACCATTGGTCGGAGCGGCAGGATTCGAACCTGCGACCCTCTGGTCCCAAACCAGATGCGCTACCAGGCTGCGCTACGCTCCGGACACTGGTGACGTGCCTGTCGATGCGGGGTTTGGCGGGCAATGGTCGGGAAGTCAAGGCTGCGGAATGATCGGGTGACGAAGTCGGTCGCCGGCGGCCACGCCGAAGCGGGCCGCGGCGCCCCCATTCAGCTCCAGAACGTATTTCACCGGCGCCCCGGACGGGATCGTCTCGAGCGACAGCGGCTGGGCGTTGGTCTTCACCCGCTTCACCACCCCATCCGGATCGATGAACAGCATGTCGAGGGGAATCAGCGTGTTCTTCATCCACATCGCGACCGGACGGGTCTCGTCGAACTCGAACAGCATGCCCTGGTCCGCCGGCATCGATTCGCGGTTCATCAGGCCGGTGGCACGCGTCTCCGGTGTCTGCGCCAGTTCGACCTTGATGGCATGGCTGCCGGTCGCCGTTTCCAGCGTCGCCGTCGACAGGCCGTTGCCCGCCACCGCGTAATAGGCCGCCCCGACGACGGCCGCCGCCGCAAAGCCGGCCGCCAGGATCGCGCGTCTCATTGCCATCGGATCTGCCTCAACTCAGTGGGACGGCGGCTGGACGGAACCCGTCCCGGGGTGGATCTCCGCCGCCATGCGTCCCTTGTCGCCCTGCCCGAAACGCACCAGCACGTCCTGGCCGGGCCGCAGCTCGGTCATACCGAACCGGCGCAGGGTTTCCATGTGGATGAAGATGTCCTCGGTCCCCTCGCCGGTCGTCAGGAATCCGTAGCCCTTGGTCCGGTTGAACCATTTCACCACGGCCGAGACGAGGTCGCTGCTGGCGGTGACGACCGAATGGGTGCGCGGGGCCGGCAGCTGCGAGGGATGGACGGCGGTGGACTGGTCCATCGACAGGACCCGGAACGCCTGCAGGCCGCGCTCGCCCTGCTGCACCTCGCAGACGACGCGGGCGCCCTCGAGCGCCGTCGCATGGCCGTCTCGCCGCAGGCAGGTGACATGAAGGAGAATATCCGCGCCGCCGTCGTCGGGCACGATGAAGCCGAAGCCCTTCGAGACGTCGAACCATTTGATATGGCCCGAGACGACGGACAGGCCGACATCCGCGGTGTCGGACCGACCGGCCCGGTCCTCGGCGTTTTCAGATATTCTGTCCGGCATTCGGGGTTCCGCCTGTACTTCCACCATCCGAATCGCAATGGCCGAACTTAGCATCAATGAGCCCGATCGGGGCAAGGCCACCGGCGGGCTTTTCCAAGGATATGCCGGTTGTCGCCCAGACATGGCGGCGTTCTATTGCCGCGACGACAGCAACGATGCCGCCGGCTGCAGCCACCAACTGACGCCGTCTGCGATGCCGCTCCGACAGACATATCGCTGCCATGGACGACCGCCAGCGCCCTGCCCGATCCGGGGCCGAACCCGTGTCCCGTCGTCGCTTTTTCTGCGCCGCAAGGGTTGGCTCACCGGTCAAACACGCTACCATCGGCGCCATCACCACAAGAGAGGCAAGACCGAATGCGCTATCTGCACACGATGGTTCGCGTCAGCGACGTGGACGCGTCGCTCGACTTCTACTGCAACAAGCTGGGAATGGTGGAAACCCGCCGTGTCGAGAGCGAAAAGGGTCGCTTCACCCTGATCTTCCTCGCCGGGCAGGAAGACATGCCGGGCGCCAAGGAGACCCGTGCGCCGCTTCTGGAGCTCACCCACAACTGGGACCCGGAGGAATATTCCGGCGGGCGCAATTTCGGCCATCTCGCCTATGAGGTCGACGACATCTACGCCACCTGCCAGGACCTGATGGACAAGGGCGTCACCATCAACCGCCCGCCCCGCGACGGTTACATGGCCTTCATCAAGTCGCCCGACAACATCTCGATCGAGTTGCTGCAGAAGGGCGAAGCCAAGGAGCCCGCGGAGCCCTGGACCTCGATGCAGAACACCGGAAGCTGGTAAGCTTCCACCGGGACATGCGGCGACCATCGTGCCGCCGCATTCCCACCATAGACGGCAGAGCGTTATTGAGAGACAATGCTTTCGCCGTGCACGACCTGACGCTTGGTAAGATCATCGAGACTGTCAGTGGCGACACATGGTGGGGACCATGGAGACGCGGCAGGATGGCCGGGTCGTTGCAGGACTGACGTGGCGGGTTCGCGAACACGCTGCCGAGAGGGGACACGATTGAAAACTGACCGCCCGGGCCACCGCCGCCTTACGATGACGCCGCATCTCCTGATGCTGGCGCTTCTGTCGACCGCGCCGATCCTGTCGGGATGCGTCTCCGCCATCGACGATACCTCGGCCTTCGGATTTGCCGGGACCGCTACGGCGCCCGAAACCGAAGACGCGGCTGCCGTCGATGTCGCGGCTGCATCCGAAGCGGACGCCGGGACGTCGGCGACCGGCGGAGCGCAGGGCACCGAAGCTGCGAGCGCAGCGGCCGAGACCAATGCGCCGGTGACCGAGATGGCCGAAGCACAGACGCCGCCGCCCGCCATCGCCGACATGCCGGCCACCACCCCGCTGATTCCGACCGGCAGCGAGAACAAGGCCATGGTCGCCTATGCGACCGAGGCGTCCACCAGTGGCGCGGCAGGCCGTTCCTCCGACCGTTCGCTGTTTTCCTCGCTCTTCGCCCGCTCGGAGGCCCGCACACCCATCGCCAATGTCGACAAGGGCAAGTCGCGGCGCGTCGTCCTGCAGCGAGAGGGCGCGGCGGCCGGCACCGACGCACTGCCCGGCGTGGACCCCTCCTCGCTGTTCGAGATCGGCCAGCGCGCCTCGGCCGACGAGGACATGATCGAGGACGTCGAGACCTCCTACCGGGTCGCCTCGCTGTCGACCGGCATGGCCCGGCTCGCGCCGAACGGCCTGATGGTTCAGCGCGAGAGCGTCGAGACCTCCTGCTTCCCGTCGAACCTCGTGCGCATCCTGCGCAGTGTCGAGCGGCGCTACGGCACCAAGGTGATCGTCACCTCCGGCTATCGCAGCCCGACCCACAACAAGCGGGTCAACGGTGCGCGCCGCTCCCAGCACATGGGCTGCAAGGCTGCCGACATCATCATCCCCGGCGCCGACAACATGGCCGTTGCCGCCTATGTGCGTTCGCTGCCGGGCCGCGGTGGCGTCGGCACCTATTGTCACACCAAGGCGATCCACGTCGATGTCGGGCACAAGCGCGACTGGAACTGGTCCTGCCGCGGTCGCAAATAGCCAACCCACTGGTTCCATAGGTGGATCGGCGCCCGGCCAAGGCCGGCGTGGCCAGCTTTTTAAAGCTCCCCGACCGGCAAAGCGCAGAATTCCGGCCTGTCGCAAAAACTTCTCGCAACAGCGAAAAACCCCTTTTCCGGCTCTTGCGGTCGCCGGAGACTCACCGTATACACGCCGTCGCTGCGCCCATCGTCTATCGGTTAGGACGCCACCCTTTCACGGTGGAGAGAGGGGTTCGATTCCCCTTGGGCGTACCATTCCCCCTTTGAATCGCCTGCCACACGGCAGGACCCATCCAGCGCCTCCGGCGTGTGTTCGCGGCGTCCATGTCAGGGCGCTGACGAATGCCATGCGCGTCGCGGCCGACGTGCTCGCGATCCGGCTGCGCCTGCCCAGGGCGTTTGCCTGGCGCTGGCAACGTGGCGAGCGGGTAGTCGCCAGTCCGCCTTCCTACTCCGCGCTCCCGTACCACTCAGCGCGACCGGCGCCCCGCTTTCCGAATCCCCACTCACACAGTCATCTGCCCTTCGCGCGCGCCAACTGGTCCGCCGCCGCGGCGCTGGCGAACGGATTGACGTAGAGCCGGTCATGGCTCTCAACGCCGACATCAAGGACACAATCCTCCTTCGGGCGTGCCACGCAGAGCAGCACGTAGCCGGCCTCCGACTGGCGCCGGTTCAGCGCCGTGCCATTCGGCTGGCGGACCGAGCCGGAAATCAGCCGGGCGGCGCAGGTGATGCAGCCGCCATAGCGGCAGCCGATGGGCAGGACATGGCCGGCCGCCTCGACGGCGTCGATGATCGGCTCGTCCTCGCCCACCGAAAAGGTCAGCCCGCCGCGATTGCGCAATGTGATGATATGCCTGCGCATGCCGACGCTCCCGCAAAACGCCGCATCCGGCCGAGCCAGACGCGGATGACCGCCGCCCGTCAGACCCAGATGTCCGACGAGCAGTCGCCGCCGGGATAGCGGGTTTCATGGGCGCGGGCCGGTCCATGCGGTTCGTCGTTGAAATCGATGATGAAATCGTCGCGGATCGTCATGCCCCCCTTCTCGGTATCGCAATCCACGATCAGCATGATCCCGCCCTTCTCCTTCATCGAGGGGTAGAACTGGTTGTCCCAGGTCGAGAAGAGCGACGTGGTGACGTAGAGCCGCTTGCCGTCCAGCGACAGCTGGATCATCTGCGGCGCGCCGTCCACCGTGCGGCCGTTTACCTCCGGCGCCTTGCCGAGCATCCCGCCGATCCAGACCTGGCCGGTCAGTTTCGGGTTCGCCAGGTCGGACACGTCGTACTGCCTGAGGTCGCCGTGCAGCCAGTTCGAGAAATAGAGGAAGCGGTCGTCCATCGACACCAGGATGTCGGTGATCAGGCTGGGCATGGGAACCGGGAAGCCTTCGACGTCCACGGTGGGCACGTCGATGATTTTCTCGATCTCGATCGTGCCGTTGTCCTTGTGGTAGTGGAAGATATTCGAGGCCAGCGCCGCCCCGACGAAGCCATGCGTGCTGTCGGGGTTGTGGTGGAACCGGGCCTCCAGCGGGATCATGCCCTCCGCGCCCAGATCGATGCTCTGCTCGACCCTGCGATTCGCGAAATCCCAGAAATGCACATGCTGGCCGTATTTGCCGCGCGCCACGTCCTCGAGATCGAATCCCGGCATGAAGGTGTTGGGCGAGGCCCATTCCGTCGAGATCATCATGTTGTGGCGCGGCTGGTACCAGAAGTCGTAATTGTACCGCATCGCGCCGAGATCCTCCTCCCAGCGCCCGATGATGTTGAAATCCTTGTCCAGATGCAGGAACCCGCCGGGCCCGTTGCCGTCCGCGTCGCCGAGCATCGACACGATGATGTCGGCGCCGAGGCAATGCACCGTGTGCGGCGCCGAGAGGTTCGTCTTCGCCTTGATCTCGTTTCCGTCGATCGTCTTGAACAGTGTCGGCCGGCGCGGATCGGTGGCGGTGTCGACGATGTAGAAATTCGTCGTGCGCACGCCCGGAATGATCAGGTACTTGCGCTCCATGCTGCCGTCGGTGTTGCAGGAGGAGCAGGCATTCCAGCCCATGTGGTGGAGTTCGTCCCCGACATTCGGCATTTCGGTCCGGTGGATCACCTCGCCATAGGTCGCACTGTCCGGATCGACGTCGATGGTGGCCAGATAGTCGGGCTTCTCGATCCCGGTCCCGGTGTAGATGCAGATCGTGTAGACGACCGTCTCGCGCGGTGCCTTCATCGCCTCCTGCGGCGATGCATAGCCCGGACCTGCGCAGCAGCTCCCATTGGTCTTGGACATGAATTCCTCCCTTGGCTCTGGCGTGGTGATGCGTGTCCCTATGCTTGCGTCCGCTTCGAGAGCGGGAGCTTCCGATCCCGCGAATGGATGATGTTGCCGCACCGAATTGCGGCCCTGTCCCTTGGGAAAAGCGCATTCGGGACGTGGCCGAGGGGCCTGCGTAGCCGGAAGACGCGGATGGGACGCGCGCCGGTCAGGCGATGTGCGTCCGGGGCGAGCTCAAGCAGCCGTCGGCAATCTGCGGAAATCTGCAACGGCTGGAAGATCGCGGCGCGTGGCGGACGCTTCGCTCCCTGAACCCGGACGGGCGCCCGACCGCAGCCTGCCATGGCGGCGGCGTCCAGCGTGGTCACGAGGCGGTCCAGATACACCGGCATGTCTCACGATCCGAGTTCCTGCCGCCCATCCTGAGCACTCTTGCCCGGTTCGCACAACGAGAGAATCGGCGGCCCGGCCCCGGAACCGGCTGCGAACTCGGGCGCCAGGCTGTCGCCGGGACGGCGAGCCCCTGCCCTGCGCGATCCCGAACACCTCTCCTTGTGGTGTCCGAACCGCAAAGGCCCCGCTGACCCGAGGGTCGCGAGGCAAATGCGCGGAGGTCTGTAGGACTGGGTCTAGAGGCGGTACAGGATCTGGTCGTTCCAGAAGCGGTCCAGCCGCTGCAGCGAACGGTTCATCTTCTGGAATTCCTGCTCGTCGAGGCCACCGACCTTGTCGATCGAGCCGATATGACGGTCATAGAGCTCGGCGACGATCGCGGCGACTTCGCGGCCCGTATCGGTCAGCGACACCTTCACCGCGCGGCGGTCGACCCGCGACTTCTGGTGGTTGATGAAGCCGAGATCGACCAGCTTCTTCAGATTGTAGGAGACGTTGGAGCCGAGATAGAAGCCGCGGGTGCGCAGCTCGCCGGCGGTCAGCACCGAGTCGCCGATGTTGAAGAGCAGCAGCGCCTGGACCGCGTTGATGTCGGTGCGGCTGTTGCGGTCGAACTCGTCCTTGATGACGTCCAGCAGGCGGCGGTGCAGCCGCTCGACCAGCTGCAGCGTCTCCAGGTAAAGCGACTTCAGTTCATCCTTCGGACCGACCTGCGGGGCGGCGTCTGCCTTCATCTGAGCGTTCATAGTAGTCTCCGCTGTTGAGCTGATGGATGTTCTCTATCGACCCCATCTTGAGACCCAACATAGGCAGCGCATCTAAAATTCGACTTAAACCGCAGGCTTAATGCGCCCTTACACTTGCGCATCCAAAGTCTTGATTAACAAGACCTATCCCCGATCTGAACAATTCCTTTCGGCCTCCCGGCGGGCCGCGGAGGCGGGGAATGGAGGCCACCTCAATAGCCGCGCAGGCGCCGCCGTTCGTAGAGCCCCACCGCGCGGATCACCGCCAGCATGCCGAGCCCCCACAGATGGAAGCCGAGCCACAGGAGGTTGGGGCCGAACAGTTCGGGAAAGCCGAGATGCATCACCGCTTCGATCAGGGCGATCAGCACCCAGACGACCGCGCCCCAGCCGACCGTCAGCCATAGCCCGATCCCGGCGACCGGATAGAGCACCGCCAGCGCCGGCGCGGCAATCTTCCACCACAGTGGCATCAGGTCAAAGCGGTTGAGCGGCCCCTCGTCGATGCCGACGAGCCGGATCCAGTAGCCGACGCCGGCGACGAACATCACGATGGCCGCCAGCCGGTAGAGCCAGACCGCCAGCGCGCGATTGAACGCTTCGGCCTTGACGCGCTGGGCAAATCCCTTGATCACGTAGCTCCACCTTCCGGACCGTTCGGCGCCCTTGCCGCCTTGCATGCGGTCGCGCGGGGAGACATGGCGTGCGGATGACCGCATGCGGGCCGGGCGAGCGCCCGACGCGCCGGAACCTACGGTGGACGCGAAGAGCGCGTCAATCTTGAAGTCGCGGCGCCGAGGGCATACGCAGAAGCCGACCGCGCGGCGATCGGCCCCGCGCATGATGGACGCCGTTCTCGCCTCTCCATGAAAGGCGCGGGACGGATGCACCCGACAGACAGATAGGATGCTGCCGCATGACACGGACCGGCGATTCTGGAGTTTCGATCACCACGCGGATCGATGCGGCGACGGCAGGCCTGCGGATGCGGCGGCTGCGCCAGTCCGACTGGTCGCGCCGGCTGGTGCGCGAAACCAATCTGACCGCCGACGATCTGATCTGGCCGATCTTCGTGCGCGAAGGCGGCGGCGCGCCGGAACCGGTGCCCTCCATGCCGGAGGTCTTCCGCCTCTCGGTCGAGGGCTGCGTCGAGGCCGCCAGGCGCGCGCGGGATCTCGGCATCCCGGTTGTCGCGCTGTTTCCCTATACCGATGCCGACAAGCGCGACGAACGCGGCAGCGAGGCCTTCAACGAGGGCAATCTCGTCTGCCGGGCAAGCCGGGCGATCAAGGCCGCCGTGCCGGAGGTCGGCATCCTCTGCGACGTCGCGCTCGACCCCTACACCTCCCACGGCCACGACGGCATCATGGAGGGCGACCGGATTCTCAACGACGAGACCGTCGAGGCGCTGTGCCGACAGGCCGTCGTGCAGGCCGAAGCCGGCTGCGACATCATCGGCCCCTCCGACATGATGGACGGGCGGGTCGCCTGCATCCGCCAGGCGCTCGACGAGGTCGGCCATCGCGACACGCTGATCATGTCCTATGCGGCGAAATACGCATCGGCCTTCTACGGCCCGTTCCGCGACGCGGTCGGCTCCGGCGGCATGCTGAAGGGCGACAAGCGCACCTACCAGATGGACTACGGCAACAGCGACGAGGCTGTGCGCGAGGCCGCACAGGACATCGCCGAGGGCGCCGACATGATCATGGTCAAGCCCGGCATGCCCTATCTCGACATCGTCTCGCGGCTGTCGCGCGAATTCGGCGTCCCGACCTTCGCCTACCAGACCTCCGGCGAGTACGCGATGATCATGGCAGCGGCCGGCAATGGCTGGCTCGACGGCGAGCGGGCGATGATCGAGAGCCTGACCGCGTTCAAGCGGGCCGGCGCCTCCGGTATCCTCAGCTACTTCTCGCCGACCATCGCCGCGCGCATGCCCCGCCGCTGACGGGCCGCGCGCGCCTCGCACGGCAGCCGCCCCTGCGGCACCGGCGTTGCACGCCGCCGTGATCGTCACCATCTGAGGACGACAGGAAACTGCGACGAAGGACAGCCCGTGTACGACGACACCATGACCCGGACGGCCGAAACGCGTGCGACGGATCTCGACGCGCCGCGGCTCTATGATGGCGTGCGCACCCGGCGGATGATGTCCTTCGTGGTCGATTACGCGCTGGTGCTGCTTCTGTCGGTGCCGGCGGCCATCGTCGTCTTCATCCTCGGCATCGTCTCCTTCGGCCTGGCATGGGGCCTCTACGCGATCCTCCTGCCGGTGATCGCCATCGTCTACATCGCCTTCACCATGGGCGGCGCCAAGCAGGCCACGCCGGGCATGCGGGTGGCCGGCCTGCGTGTCGCGCGGCTCGATGGCGCAAGGGTCGACCCGACGCTGGCGGTCCTGCACGGCGTCCTGTTCTGGGCCTCCGTCTCGGTGCTGACGCCCTTCGTCCTGCTGGTTGCCCTGTTCACGCGCCGCAAGCAGCTGCTGCACGACCTGTTGCTTGGAACCGCGGTCGTCCGCGACCGCTGACCCCGGCGACCTTCCTACGCGGACGCCCTCGCCGTCCGCGCTCTTCCCGCCGCTGATTGCGCCGAACTCCGCTTCGGCCGATCCTGTTCGATCGACCCCACGGGTTGCCATTCGCCGCCACGACACGGATAAGGTCAGGCGGACAACGGAACGCGGCGGTTTATGGATTCGCTACACGTCTGGGTCACTTACCTTTTCATCCTGGTGAGTGTGATCGGGTATTCGCTGGAACGCTGGCCGATCGAGGCCGTGGCCGCAGCATCTCTCAGTGCATTCCTGCTGTTCTTCGCCCTGTTCCCCTACCGGGACGCGGCCGGCTTTGCCGTCACCAGCGGCGACCTGCTCGCCGGCTTCGCCAATCCGGCACTGATCACCGTCCTGGCGCTGCTGATCGTCGGCCAGGGCCTCTTCGCCACCGATGCCATGGCGCAGCCAACGCAATTGCTGTCGCGGATCGGCGGCACGGCCGGCGCCGGTGCGATCGCGGTGGTCCTGCTGACGGCCGCGGTCCTGTCGGCCTTCCTCAACAACACGCCGGTGGTGGTGATCTTCATCCCCATCCTCACCATGCTGGCGACCCAGCGCGGCATCTCGCCCTCGCGGGTGTTCATGCCCCTGTCCTTCCTGTCGATCCTCGGCGGCGTCACGACGCTGATCGGCTCGTCCACCAACCTCCTCGTGGCGGGCGTCGCGGCCCGCTCGGGCATCACCCTCGACTTCTTCGACTTCACCATTCCGGGCCTCGCCATCGCCGTGGTCGGCGGCATCTACGTCATCAAGGTGATGCCGCGCATCCTCACCCCGCGCGAAGGCCCGCAAGGCCGCGTCGTCGATGCCGGCGGCAAACAGTTCCTCGGCGAGATCGACATCACCGAGGAGCACGCCTTCGTCGGCAGCACGGCGCGGGCCGGCCTGTTCACCGATCTCGGCGATCTGATGCCACGGATGATCCTGCGCGACGACGAGACCTTCCTGCCGCCCTTCGACGGCGTCTCGCTGCAGCCCGGCGACCGGCTGATCGTCACGGCGACGCGCCGGGCCTTCTCCAAGGCGCTGGCCGCCGGCAATCTGACCATCAAGACGCTCGACCCGTCCGGCTACTCGGCCGAACAGCGCAAGATCGGGCCGGACATGGTGATGGCTGAGGCGGTGGTGGCGCCGGGCTCGCGCTATGCCGGCCGCACGATGCAGTTCTCCGGCCTGCGCACCCAGTTCGGGATCACCCTCTTCGGCCTGCAGCGCAAGAGCCGCATGGCCCGCTCGGCGCTGTCGGAAATTCGGCTGGAGCCCGGCGACACGCTGCTCCTGTGCGGCCGCGAGGCGGCGATCTCGTCGCTCAAGGGCAACCACGATCTGCTGCTGCTGGAATACAGCGCCCAGGCGATCCCGCAGAGCACCAAGGCCAAGCTCGCCGTCGCGATCTTCCTCGGCATCATCGCCGGCTCGGCCACCGGCCTCTTGCCCATCGATGTTCTCGCCGTGACCGGCGCGGTCCTCATGGTCGCCACCGGCTGCCTCACCGTCGGCGAGGCGGCGCGTTCGGTCGATCGCTCGATCTTCATGCTGGTGGGCGCGGCAATCGCCGCGGCGACGGCGCTGGAGCGCACCGGCGGTGCAGGGATGATCGCCGAAGGGACGGTCGCCGCGCTCGACGGCCAGTCGCCGACGGTCATCCTGTCGGCCCTGTTCCTCGTCATCGCGATCATGACGAACTTCCTGTCGAACAACGCCACCGCCGTGCTGTTCACGCCCATCGCGCTCGACATCGCCAACCGGCTGGGCGCGCCGCCGCAGGCCTTTCTCGCCTGCGTCATCTTCGCCGCCAACGCATCCTTCGCCACACCGATCGGCTACCAGACGAACCTCATGGTCATGGGCCCGGGACGCTATCGTTTCGTCGACTTCGCCAAGGCCGGTGTTCCCCTCGTGATTCTGGTGTGGTTAACATTTTCGATCGTGGGCCCATGGTATTATTCGTTGTGAGACGGGAGGCTCGGCCTTGACGGTTCATCATCCGCAGACGCCGCAATTCTTCCTCACGTCGCCCTCGCCCTGCCCCTATCTGCCGGGGCAGTCCGAGCGGAAGGTGTTCACCCATCTGACCGGCGAGCGCGCGCCCTCGCTGCTCGACCTCCTCAGCCAGGGCGGTTTCCGCCGCAGCCAGAACATCGCCTACCGGCCCGCCTGCGAGCGCTGCCGCGCCTGCGTGTCGGTGCGCATCCTGGTGGACGAGTTCCAGCCGACGCGCTCCATGCGCCGTGTGGCGACCCGCAACCGCGACCTGATCGGCCGGATGGACCAGGCCGAACCGTCGAGCGAGCAATATTCGCTGTTCCGGCGCTATCTCGATCACCGCCACGCCGAGGGCGGCATGGCCGAGATGAGCGTTCTCGACTACGCCATGATGGTCGAGGACAGCCAGGTCGATACGCGGCTGGTGCAGTACCGCCGGCGCGGCGCGGATTCGGCCTTCAGCCCGCATTCCGATGGCGAACTCGTCGCCGTCGCGCTCAGCGACGTCATGGCCGACGGTGTGTCGATGGTCTATTCGTTCTTCGAACCTGACGAGAGCGAGCGAAGCCTCGGCACCTTCATGATCCTCGACCATATCGAGCGCGCAAGGAAGCTCGGCCTGCCCTATCTCTATCTCGGCTATTGGGTGAACGGCTCGCGCAAGATGGACTACAAGATCCGCTTCCGCCCGCAGGAACACCTGCTGCCCAAGGGCTGGGAACGCTACGAGGGCTGAGGCCGGACGTCGCGCCGGTTGCCATGCCGCGCCCGGCACGATAGCCGGTCAGGGTAACTTACCATTCGCAGGTTCCCATGTCCGCCGTCTCGTCCCAGACCGAAGCCGCCGCTTCGGCCCAGTCCTATGGCCAGGGCCTTGCCATCGTCGGCATCGGCGGGCTGGTCCTGTCCTTCGACATTCCGCTGATCCGCATGTCGGAAAGCGCCTTCTGGACCGTGCTGGCGGTCCGCGGCCTGCTGACCGGCCTCGCCGTGCTCCTGATCTGGCAGGTCGACCGGATCCGCAATCCGCGCGGCCAGAAGCTGATCGCCGGCTGGACCGGCCTTTTGATCGTTGCCGTCTTCTCGGTAGCGGCCACCACCTTCGTCTTCGCCGTGTTCAACACCAGCGCGGCGAATGTCGTCTTCATCCTCGCCTTCAACCCGATGTTCGCGGCGATCCTGTCCTGGTGGCTGATCGGCGAGCGTCCGCCGCTGGCCACCGTGCTGGCGATCCCGGCGACGCTCTTCGGCGTCCTCCTGATCATCGGCGCGGGCTTTGAGACCGGCAACTGGACGGGCGACCTCTCCGCGCTGGCGACCGCCTTCCTGATCGCCCTCGCCCTGACCCTGTCGCGGCGCTCGCGCACCGACATGCGCTACACCGCGGCGCTTGGCGGTCTGCTGCCGGCCATCATCGCTCTGCCCTTCGTCGCCGGCGAAGGGCTCCATTCCGAGGCGATCATCTGGCTGATCCTGAATGGCGGCCTGCTGATCCCCGTCGCCATGATCTGTCTGGCGATCGGACCGATGTTCGTGCCCGCCCCGGTCGTCTCCATGGCCTTCCTGATCGAAACCGTGCTGGCGCCGGTCTGGGTCTGGCTGATCTTCGGCGAGCGCCCGGTCGATCTGGCGATGCTGGGCGGCGGGGTGGTGATCGCGACGCTGGTCGCCCATTCGGTCGCCGAGTTGCGGCGGGTGCGCGGTCAGCGGCGCCTTGCCGGGCCGAACCGCGCTGGCTGACGGGCACCGAGCCCAGTCCTTCGCGCATCGCCTCGCCCGCTTGCCGGGCAAGGCCGATGACTAGCCGTCGAAGCGGTTGGTCTTGGGGAAGCCCTTCGGCACCAGCCGGCCGGCCTGGGCGCGGTCGCCGCGCCATTCCAGGAGCTCGGTCTCCGAGCGGGTAAAGCTGCGGCCGGCGGAATCGGTCCAGGTCAGCCCGTCCGCCATGGCGAAGACGCGGGCATCCGACAGGCCGCCATCCTTGTAGCGCTGCAGCCGCACGCCCTTGCCGCGGGTCATCTGCGGCACCTGTACCAGCGGGAAGACCAGCAGCTTGCGGTTCTCGCCGACGATGGCCACGTGGTCGCCTGCGCCGACCGGCGCGGCCAGCGCGAGCTTGGTCTTTCCTGCAACGTTCATCAGCTGCTTGCCCTTGCGGGTGTTGGCCAGCATGTCGGCCTCGCTGGCGACGAAGCCATTGCCGTCGGAGGAGACCAGCAGCCGGCGGCGCTCGGGATCGGCGACGAAGGCCAGCGCGATGTCCTGATCGTCTTCGAGCTCGAAGGCCAGCCGGATCGGCTCGCCCTGCCCGCGCCCGCCCGGCAGCTTGTCGGCGCCATGGGTAAAGGCGCGACCGCCGGTCGACAGGAACAGCAGCTTGTCGGTGGTCATGGCGTGGAAGGCGAGCTGCAGCCCGTCGCCCTCGCGGAAGGCCAGCGACGAGAAGTCGGCCAGATGGCCCTTCATGCCGCGCAGGAAGCCCTTCTTCGACAGGACGACCGTGATCGGCTCCTTCTCGATCAGCGCCACCGTGATGTCGTCGAGCGCCCGGTTCGGCGCGTCGGCGAACATGGTGCGGCGACGGCCGATCTTGGTCTTCTTCGAATAGGTCTCGCGGACCTCGCGTACTTCGGCAGCGATGCCCGCCCACTGGCGTTCGTCCGAAGCCAGCAGCGCTTCCTTCTCGGCCTTTTCCGCGGTCAGCGTGTCGAACTCGCGCTTGAGCTCGAATTCCTCCAGCTTGCGCAGGGAGCGCAGCCGCATGTTGAGGATCGCCTCGGCCTGGGTGTCGGTCAGCTCGAAGGTCCGCATCAGGACGGCCTTGGGCTCGTCCTCCTCGCGGATGATCCGGATCACCTCGTCGAGGTTCAGGAAGGCGATCAGATAGCCAGAGAGGATCTCCAGCCGCCGCTCGATCTGCGCCAGCCGGAAGCGCGAGCGCCGCACCAGCACCTCGCGCTGATGCGCCAGCCATTCGGCCAGAACGTCCTTGAGCGACATGACCCGGGGCACCTTGCCGCCGGACAGGACGTTCATGTTGAGCGGGATACGCGATTCCAGATCGGTCAGCCGGAACAGCGATTCCATCAAGAGCTCGGGATCGACCGTGCGGCTCTTCGGCTCGATGACGATGCGCACGTCCTCGGCCGATTCGTCGCGGATGTCGCCCAGCAGCGGCAGCTTGCGAGCCAGAAGCAGCTCGGCGATCTTCTCGATCAGACGCGACTTCTGGACCTGATACGGAATCTCGGTGACGACGACCACGTAGCCGCCGCGGCCCTGGTCCTCGGTCTCCCAGCGCGCCCGAACCCGGAACGAGCCGCGCCCGGTGTCGTAGGCCTCGCGGATCTGCGCCTGGTTGTCGACGATGACGCCGCCGGTCGGCAGATCCGGCCCCTGCACGAAGCGCAGCAGCGCGTCGGTGGTGGCCTCCGGGTTCTCGATCAGCTTGAGCGCCGCGTCGCAGAGCTCGGCCGCGTTGTGCGGCGGGATCGACGTGGCCATGCCGACGGCAATGCCCGACGAGCCGTTGGCGAGAAGATTCGGGAACGCGCCCGGCAGGACGATCGGTTCCTCTTCCTCCTCGTTGTAGGTCTTCTTGAAGTCGACCGCGTCCTCGTCGATGCCGCGGAGCAGCAGCGTCGCGACATCGGTCATCCGCGCTTCGGTGTAGCGCATCGCCGCCGGGCTATCGCCGTCGACATTGCCGAAATTGCCCTGCCCGTCGATCAGCGGGTAACGGATGGCGAAATCCTGCGAGAGCCGGACCAGGGCGTCGTAGATCGACGCGTCGCCATGCGGATGGAACTTGCCCATCACGTCGCCGACGATGCGGGCGCATTTCTTGTAGCCCTGGCCGGGATCGAGCCGCAGAATGCGCATGGCATGGACGATGCGCCGATGCACCGGCTTCAGGCCGTCGCGCACGTCCGGCAGCGCCCGGCCCATGATGGTCGACAGCGCATAGGCAAGGTAGCGCTCTTCCAGCGCTGCCTTCAGATCGATCGGTTCGATGTCGCCGCCACCAGCCGGCGGTTCGGTAGCCTTGCCCATGCGGTTTCCTCTAGGCCATGCACCGGATGGGAACAACACCGGAACGGGCTTATCCCGAACTTTGTCGGCGCTGGCCAGACGGGCAAATGCCGCATGCCGCCGCGCCCCCCTTTAACGGCGAAGCGACTTGGCCATATGTGTCGCGCAGGGCACGACGACCGGGCACCGGACGGATCGGCTCACCGGCTTCCAGCGAAAGGTTTTCCCATGCGCGCCACGACAGGCATTTCCGCAGCCGCGACAGCCGTGCTGCTCCTCTCCTCGACCTCGGCCTTCGCGGTCGATGCGCAGGCCTTCGGCGAGCGCCTGAAGACGCTCGTGCAGAACGGCGAGCATTCGATGTCCTATTCGAGCGCCGAAGCCGACGGCGAGAACGTCATCCTGAAGGACGTCTCCTTCGGCGAGGATTCCGATGTCGGCGACCTGACCTTCGAGAACGTCGCCGGTTCGACGCCCGAGGGCTGGACGGTCGAGCGCCTCGCCTTTCCCGAGCTCGACCAGACGGAAGACGGCAAGCGCGCCCAGATCAGCGATGTCAGCATCGAGGGCCTGATGCTCGCCGGCACCGATACGGCCAACGCCCCCGCCGCCATGAAGCTCTCCAGCTTCTTTTTCGACAAGGCGACGATCGGCAGCATCAACCTCGCGAGGGACGGCAAGACCGTCTTCGAACTGTCCGACGCGTCGATGGAAAACGAGGTCGGCGACAGCGGCAGCCTGGCCACCGAGGTCAATGTCGGCGCCTTCACCGCCGACCTGACGACGGGCGACTCGCCCGAGGCGACCCAGGCCATCCGCGACGTCGGCTACGAGACCATCAGCGGCTCGCTGAACGGCTCAGCGAACTGGGAGCCCGAGAGCGGTCTGCTGGAGCTCGATCCCTTCCTGCTGTCGGTCGAGGACGCGGGCGAGCTGTCCTTCACCTACGCGATCTCCGGCTACACGACGGCCTTCGCGGATTCGCTGTCACAGCTGCAGGAGCAGATGGCGAGCAATCCCGACAACCAGCAGGCCACCGGCATGGCGGTGATGGGGCTGATCTCGCAGCTTTCGCTGAACTCGGCCGACATCACCTTCACCGACGAATCCCTCACCGGCAAGCTGCTCGACTACTACGCCAAGGAGAACGGCCAGAGCCGCGAGGAACTGGTGCAGAACCTGACGGCGATGCTGCCGGCGGTGCTCGGCTATCTGCAGAACCCGCAGTTCCAGGAAGAGGTCACCGGTGCCGTGACGACGTTCCTCAACGATCCGCAGGCGCTGTCGATCACCATTGCGCCTGAGAACCCGATCGCCGCCACCCAGATCATGGGCGCCGCGATGGGCGCTCCGCAGACCCTGCCCAAGGTCCTGTCGCTCACCGTCGATGCCAACGCCGACGCGAAGTAACCCGCCGATCCCGGCGGTTCGAACGACAAAGGCCCCGTGCTGGACGCACGGGGCCTTTTTTCATGGCCGTTCGAAGAGGCGCCGGACGGAGTGCCCGCCCGGCAGCCTCCTCAGCTCTTCGCCTGCGGCGCGATGCGCAGGCCGAGGTCGCGCAGCTGCGCCGGGGAGGCCTCGTTCGGCGCGCCCATCAGAAGGTCGTGCGCCTGCTGGTTCATCGGGAACATGGCGATCTCGCGCAGGTTCTTCGCGCCGCACAGCAGCATGACGATGCGATCGACGCCGGCGGCCATGCCGCCATGCGGGGGCGCGCCGTACTGGAAGGCGCGGTAGAGCCCGCCGAAGCGCTCCTCGACCGTCTCCTTCGAATAGCCGGCAATCTCGAACGCCTTCACCATCGTCTCGGGAAGATGGTTGCGGATGCCGCCCGACGCGATCTCGAAGCCGTTGCAGACGATGTCGTACTGGAACGCCTTGAGCTTCAGCGGCTCTTCGTTCTGCAACGCCTCCATGCCGCCCTGCGGCATCGAGAACGGATTGTGGGCGAAGTCGATCTTCTTTTCCTCTTCCTGCCATTCGTAGAAGGGGAAATCGATGACCCAGGCCAGCTCGAACCGGTCGCGATCGACGAGGTTCAACTCCTCGCCGACCCGGGTGCGGGCCGCGCCGGCAAAGGCCGTGAAGGCCTCCGGACGCCCGGCGACGAAGAAGCAGGCATCGCCCGCCTCGAGGCCGAGCTGGGTGCGGACCGCCTCGGTGCGCTCCTCGCCGATGTTCTTGGCCAGCGGCCCGGCGCCGGAGACGGCACCTGCCTCTTCGCGCCAGAAGATATAGCCGAGGCCCGGCTGGCCCTCGCCCTGCGCCCAGGAATTCATCCGGTCGCAGAAGGCGCGGCTGCCGCCGGTCTTGGCCGGGATCGCCCAGACCTCGACCGTCGGATCGCCGGCGATCATGTTGGCGAAGACCTTGAAGCCCGAACCGGCGAAATGCTCGGTCACGGCCTGCATCTCGATCGGGTTGCGCAGGTCGGGCTTGTCGGAGCCGTATTTGCGCATGGATTCGGCGTAAGGGATGCGGCGGAAGGTCTGGCTCACCGGCTTGCCGTCGGCAAACGCCTCGAACACGTCGCGGATCACCGGCTCCATGGTCGACAGGATGTCCTCCTGCTCGACGAAGCTCATCTCTACGTCGAGCTGGTAGAACTCGCCATAGAAACGGTCGGCGCGCGGGTCCTCGTCGCGGAAGCACGGCGCGATCTGGAAGTACCGGTCGAAGCCGGACATCATGATCAGCTGCTTGTACTGCTGCGGGGCCTGCGGCAGCGCGTAGAACATGCCGTTGTGCAGCCGCGACGGCACCAGGAAGTCGCGGGCGCCCTCGGGCGACGACGCGGTCAGGATCGGCGTCTGGAACTCGAAGAAGCCGGCATCGCCCATCAGCGTGCGCATCTTCGAAACGATCTGCGTGCGCCGCATCATGTTCTTGTGCAGCGTTTCGCGGCGCAGATCGAGGAAGCGGTACTTGAGACGGATGTCCTCCGGATAGTCCGGCTCGCCGAAGACCGGCAGCGGCAGCTCCTTGGCGGCCGACAGCACCTCGATCTCCTTGGCGAAGACCTCGATCGCGCCGGTCGGCAGCTTCGGGTTGACCGTTTCGGCCGAGCGCGCCTTCACCTCGCCATCGACCCGGATCACCCACTCGCCGCGCACCGTCTCGGCAATGGCGAAGGCCGGGGAATCGGGATCCACGACGACCTGGGTCAGGCCGTAATGGTCACGCAGATCGATGAACAGAAGGCCGCCGTGGTCACGAATGCGGTGGGCCCAGCCCGACAGGCGAACCGTGTTGCCGACATCCTCCTTGCGAAGGGCGGCGCAGCTGTGACTGCGATAGCGATGCATGGCGTTCTTCCTAATGGCTGGTCCGCGCCGACGCTGCGTCGATGCGCGCGCAGGCGGGTCGTTCTCGATCGGCGGAATCGCCGCGGACAAGCGCATGCGTCATGCCCCATGTCAAGATTCCGTCCGCGCGCGACGCTTCCGGGTTTCGCCCGCGCCGCGGATCGGTCTAAAGGATGGCCATGCATACGATCACCACCACCGCCGAATTGTCCGAAGCCTGTTCGCGGCTCGCCGCCGCCGAATTCGTCACCGTGGACACCGAATTCATCCGCGAGACCACCTTCTGGCCCGAGCTCTGCCTCATCCAGATGGCGTCGGACGATCTGGCCGTGCTGGTCGATCCGCTGGCGGACGGCCTCGACCTGGCGCCCTTCTTCGATCTGATGCGCGACGAGCGCATCGTGAAGGTCTTCCACGCCGCCCGGCAGGACGTCGAGATCATTCACAAGCTCGGCAACATCATCCCGGTGCCGCTGTTCGACACCCAGGTCGCCGCCATGGTCTGCGGCTTCGGCGAGTCGATCGCCTACGACCAGCTCGTGGCGCGCACCACCGACGGCCGCATCGACAAGACCTCGCGCTTCACCGACTGGCGCCGGCGTCCGCTGAGCGACCAGCAGCTCGCCTACGCACTGGCCGACGTCACTTATCTGCGCGACGTCTACCGCTTCCTCTCCGCACAGCTCTCCGAAAAGGGTCGCACGCGCTGGGTGGACGAGGAGATGGCGGTCCTCACCGATCCGGCGACCTACGATCTGCATCCCGACGACGCCTGGCGGCGCCTGAAGCTGCGGGTGCGCAAGCCGATCGAGCTGCAGATCCTCAAGGAAGTCGCCGCTTGGCGCGAGCGCGAGGCGCGCGAGGCCGACAAGCCGCGCGGCCGCATCCTCAAGGACGACGCGATCTACGAGATCGCCCAGCAGGCCCCGACCGACGAACAGTCGCTGTCGCGGCTGCGAACGATCCCGCGGGGCTTCGAGCGCAGCAATGCTGGCCGCGAGATCGTCGCCGCCGTGCAGCGTGCGCAGGCCGTGCCGCGCGCCGACCTGCCGTCGATTCCGCGCCCGCCGCAGCTCCCCGAGGGCACGGCGGCAGCCGTTGAGTTCCTCAAGGTGCTGCTGAAGATCGTCGTCGAGGAGAACGGCGTCGCCGCCAAGATGATCGCCTCGGGCGACGACCTAGAGAAGCTCGCCTGGAAGGGCGAGGAGGCCCCGATCGCCGCGATGGATGGCTGGCGCCGCGAAATCTTCGGCGACCGCGCGCTGAACCTTCTGAAGGGCGAAACCGCCCTCGTCTATCGCAACCGCAAGGTGGAGATCGTCGCGCTCTGACGCGGCGATCGGGCCCTCAGCGCACTTCCATGCGCAGGGTCTTCTCCACGACCTTGGCAAATTGCTGCAGGCGCCCTTCCGGGCGCTCGCCGACGAGATCGGCCAGATGCTGCGGGATCACCAGCGTGAAGCCGCCGCGCGGGTCTTGCGCCCATTTGATCTGGTCGAGGACGCCGGGCATCGAGGCGGTCAAGAGATAGGCCACCCGGAACAGCGAGCCGAGAATGCGCGCCCGGCGCATCAGGCGGTCGTCCACGAGCCGTTCGATCTCCGGCAGGTGCACCTGCTCGAAGCTGCCTTCGTGGCGATAGTAATTGGTCAGTCCGAGATAGACGCGCCCGCGATGGTCGACCGCCGGGAACGCGGCATGGGCGATGATCGAGAGCGACTGCTTGCCGCGATAGTCGGGATGCGCCCGCCAGCCGATATCGGCGAGAAGGCAGGCGGCCTGCCGCAGCCGTTCCTCCGCCGGCGTCTCGTCGATGCCGAAGGCCTCGAAGGTGCGCCGGCTCCACTCCACCAGCTCCCGGGCATGATCGGGCGAGCGCGAGCGCAGGATCGACAATTCGCGGGCCGATTCCAGCAGCGGGTCCTTCGCCCGCTCTTCCGGCGACAGCAGCGAGTGCAGATAGCCCTCGCGTACCCCCAGCGCCGACAGGACGATCTTCGACGGCTTCAGGTGCCGGATGATGCTCTTCAGCGTCACCGCGCCATAGGCCAGCAACGGCCGGCGCGACTTGGAGACCGCGCCAATGCCCGGCAGCTTGTCGGCCGGCGTGCGTACGACCATGTCGAGGAAACCGTCGATGCCGGCGGCGTCGATCTCGTAGCCATGCATCACATGCAGGGGATATTTCTCCTGCTCCATGTGCAGCTTGGCGAGATTGCGCCAGGTGCCGCCGACGGCGAAGAACGGCCGCCCCTCGCCCTTGCCGGCCAGAGCGCAGGCCGACAGATGACTCTCGGCCACCGCCTGGGCGCGCGTCAGATCGCCTTCCGACAAGTCGCGCAGTCGCAGCCCGCCCAACGGCAGGGTCAGCCCGCCCTGGAAGCCGCCTGCGTCGATGTCCACCAGTTCCAGGCTGCCGCCGCCGAGATCGCCGCCGATCCCGCTCGGATTGTGGAACCCCGACAAGACGCCCTCGGCCGCGTAGCGGGCCTCGTCCTCGCCCGACAGGATGACGATCTCGCAGCCGATGGCAGCTTCCGCCGCCGCGATGAAATCCGGCCCGTTCTGGGCCTCGCGGGCGGCGGCCGTCGCGATGGGATGGATCTCGCGCACATTGGCCTGCGCGGCGAGCCGGCGAAAGCGCGACAGCGCGGCGAGCGCACTGTCGATGGCCTTCGGGTCGAGCCGGTTGGTCCGCGCCAGCCCCTTGCCGAGACCGCTCAGGACCTTCTCGTTGAAGAGCACCGTCAGCGAGCGGCAATTGCCTTCGTAGATGACCAGGCGAACCGAGTTCGACCCGATATCGACGACCGCGACCGGCTGACGGTCCTGCAGCCGTCCCTGCGCGATCGGCTCAGTCGAACCGGGAATGTTCTGCCCGTTGTCTTGCAATGAGTTTTGGAGCATCCGTCTTCAGTGCTTTACCGCGCCCCGACAGACTCGGATTTGTCATGAAATAGCGTTGGGCATTGAACGGCTGTTCGCCCGGCGAGGGTACGATATGGCGCGATGTACCGTCCGCGGCTACCGACCAGCTCTGCTGATTGTCCAGAATGTTGCCCAGCATGATCTGGGACAGGATCTGACTGTGGACCGTCGGCGTGGAAATCGGCACCAGCGTCTCGACCCGCCGGTCGAGATTGCGCGGCATCATGTCGGCCGAGCCCAGATACACGATCGCGCCCTCCGAGGGCAGCCCCTGGCCGTTGCCGAAGCAGAAAATGCGGCTGTGCTCGAGGAAACGGCCAACGATGGATTTCACCCGGATGTTGTCGGACAGGCCGGTGACCCGCGGGCGCAGGCAGCAGATGCCGCGCACGATGAGGTCGATCTCCACGCCCACCTGGCTGGCGCGGTACAGGGCGTCGATGATCGCCGGATCGACCAGCGAGTTCATCTTCATCCAGATCTGGCCAGGCCGCCCCGCCTTGGCATGCTCGGCCTCGGCGCGGATCAGGTCGACGATCCGGTTGCGCATCGTCAGCGGCGAGATCGCCAGCTTCTTGACCTCGGTCGGCTCGGCGTAGCCGGTGATGTAGTTGAACACGAGCTGCACGTCGTGGGCGATCGCCGGGTCCGCCGTGAAGTAGGACAGGTCGGTGTAGATGCGCGCGGTGATCGGGTGGTAGTTGCCCGTGCCGATATGGACGAAGTTGACGAGCTTGCCCTCTTCGCGCCGCACCACCAGCGACAGCTTGGCGTGGGTCTTCTTCTCGATGAAGCCGAACACCACCTGCACACCGGCCCGTTCCAGGTCGCGCGCCCAGCGGATGTTGGCCTCCTCGTCGAAGCGGGCCTTCAGCTCGACCAGCGCCGTCACCGACTTGCCGGATTCCGCCGCGTCGATGAGCGCCCGCACGATCGGGGAATCGTTCGAGGTCCGGTAGAGCGTCTGCTTGATGGCGATGACATTGGGGTCCTGCGCCGCCTGGCGCAGGAACTGCACCACCACGTCGAAGGATTCATACGGGTGGTGGACGATGATGTCCTTCTCACGGATCGCCGCGAAACAGTCCCCATTGTGTTCGCGGATGCGCTCGGGAAAGCGCGGGATGTAAGGCGTGAACTTCAGATCGTCGCGCGGCAGCTTGCAGAGCTGCGACACCGAATCGAGCGCCAGCATGCCGTCGAGCACCGAGACGCGGGAATCGGGGACCTCGAGTTCGTTGGCGACGAAGTTGCGCAGCGATTCCGGCATCACCGAATCGAACTCGATGCGGATCACCGAGCCGCGCCGGCGGCGCTTCAGCGCGCTTTCGAACAGCCGCACCAGATCCTCGGCCTCTTCCTCGACCTCGATATCGGAGTCGCGGATGATCCGGAACGTGCCGGCGCCGCTGACCCGGTAGCCGGGGAACAGCTTGCCGATGAACAGGGCGACGACGCTCTCCAGCGGCACGAAGCGCGTCATGCCCGCCGCGTTCGGCTCCATCTGGATGAAGCGCTGCAGCGCCACGGGCAGCCGCAACAGGGCGTTCATCTTCTGCGAATCGCGCTCGCGCACCAGCGCCAGCGCGATCGAGAAGCCGAGATTGGGGATGAACGGGAACGGATGCGCCGGATCGACCGACAGCGGCGTCAGCACCGGGAAGATCGTCTCGTTGAAATGGTTCTCCAGCCAGGCGCGGTCCTCGCGCTTGAGATCGCCGGCGCCGACGATCTGGATGCGCTCCTCGCGCAGCGTCTTCACCAGCTCGGCGAGCGAGGCCTGCTGCTCTTCCTGCAGATTGTGAACGTCGACCAGGATCTGGTTGAGCTGTTCCTGCGGCGTCAGCCCGTCGATGCTGCGCACCGAGATCTTCTCGCGCACCTGACCGGCGAGGCCGGCGACCCGGACCATGAAGAACTCGTCGAGATTGTCGGCCGAGATCGACAGGAAGCGCACGCGCTCCAGGAGCGGATGCGCCGGATTGAGCGATTCCTCCAGAACCCGGCGATTGAACTGCAGCCAGGAAATCTCGCGGTTGACGAAGCGGTCGGCCGGCAGCTCGGTCTCGGCCGCCAGGTTCTGCGCCGCCGTGCGCGCCTCGACCTCGGCCGTCGGGGCCTCGAGGATGACCGAGGCCTCACTGACCCGTGTGTCGGTCGACGCGGCGGCCGGGGCGCCCTCCTCCGGCCTGCGCGGACCAGAGCCGGCATCCGCCGGCTTCACGCCGTCGGCGGCCCGCTGCTCTGTCGGCGCGGACTTGGCCGGGGCCTTCGCAGGCCTGCGGCGGATCGGCGTGCGCGCCAGATCCTTCGCCTCACCGTTGCCGGGCGCGTTGTTTTCAGCGGGCGCCGCCGCAGCGGATGCCCTGGTATTGCTGCGCGGGGTCGCCGTACGGCGCCGCGGTGCGCGCGGCTTGCGTTCCGGTCGGGGCGGTGTGGTGTCGTCCATGCAAACTCCTCCGTCGCCGCCGGTTAGCGGCCGGATGCGACAGTCGCATGACGCATCGCGGTGGTGCCGCGGTCAAGCACCCGTTTGATCAATCGCGTGCCGATCCGCTCGCGCGTCGCCAGCGCCTCCCGGTCGATCTCCGCCACCAGGAAACCCGCCGCATCCAGCGAGCGCTCCATGCGCTGCACGAGATAGTTGACCGCCCTCGGCGACACGGCGATCTGGCGATCGGCGAAGAGCTTGATCAACACGCCGGTCAGCAGCGCGTCGTCGGGCGCGCCGAGCTCGGCGATGGTCGCTGCGGCGAGGCGCGAGCGCAGATCGGCCGTCGCGACATTCATTGCCTGCGGCATCACCCGCGAGGTCAACAAAAGGCTGCCGCCGCCCAGCCGCGCCGCATTGACGAGGCCGAACAGTTCGGCCTCGGACAGGGCCGTCCGGTCGGCATCGTCCACCACCACGCGAAAATCGTCGGCCGCAAGGCTCGCCTCGGTCGCGTCGGGCCGGGCCACCGTCGCTCCTGCCCGTTCGCTCCACGCATTGGCAAGATGGGTCTTGCCCGATCCCGGCGGCCCGACGATCAGAAGCACCGAATGCCGCCAATGCGGCCAGGAATCGATCGCCTCCACGGCAAGCCGGTTCGACGGCGACATGATCAGGTCCTCGCGGGCGAGCGAGGCCGCATGCGGCAGTTCGAGCGGGATCTGGGTCGGCATCGCGATCGCGTCCTACTCGCCCGCCTCGCCGCGCGGCACGGTGCCGACGGCGGGCGGCGCCGATTGCGTCTCGATCTGGACGGCGGGCTGCTGCGGCTGCGTACGGCCGTAATACATTTCGCTCTGCAGATATTGCGACAGGGCAAAACGCACCAGCACCCCGACCGCCGCGGCGGCCGGCACGGCAATCAGCAGGCCGACGAAGCCGAACAGGGCGCCGAAGGCAAACAGGGCGAACATCAGCCAGACCGGATGCAGGCCGACCGACGCTCCGACCAGCTTGGGCTGCAGGATGTTGCCCTCGAAGAACTGGCCGACGAAGAACACCACCGCGACCATCAGGATCGAGACCCAGTCCGGCCAGAACTGCACCAGCGCCACGCCCAGCGCGAGGATCAGGCCGATCGCCGAGCCGACATAGGGAATGAACGAGATCAACCCGGCGAACAGGCCGATCAGCAGCCCGAAATTCAGTCCCGTCAGGGTCAGGCCGACGCCATAGATCGTGCCGAGGATCAGGCAGACGCTGCCCTGCCCGCGCACGAAGCCGGCCACCGACCGATCGATCTCCCGCGCCAGCCGCCGGACCGTGTCGACATGCTGGCGCGGCGTCCAGGCGTCGATCTTGTCGACCATCCGGTCCCAGTCGAGCAACAGATAAAAGGCGACCACCGGCGCGACGATGAACAGCGAGACGAAATTGACGACGGCGAGCGACGACGACCACAGGCCGCCGAGGAAGGTCGTGACGATGCCGGTGCCTTCGCTGGCGAACTGGGCGAAGTCCTGCTTGAAGTTCATCTCCTCCCCGGTGAACAGGAAGGCCAGCGGCCCGCTGCGGGCCGAGACCGCGATCGCCTGCAGGCGATCGAGATAATCGGGGATGCGCTCGACGAAGCTGGCGATCTGCGAACCGACCACCGGCACGACGACGAGGATCGCCGCGGCGAAGAACAGGACGAACAGGATCAGGATGACGATGGTCGCCATCAGCCGCGAGAAGCCGCGCCGCTCGAACCAGTCGGCGACCGGATCGAGGAAATAGGCGATCACCATGCCGACCAGGAACGGCAGGAGGATTCCGGAGAACACCCACAGCAGGAGAATGGAGACCAGCGCCGCCACGCTCCAGAACAGGACCTGCCGCCGGATGAGCGCGCTTCGATCGGTCATTGGGGGTCGCCTCTGCGGTCGGACGGATCGTCGTTGGGGTTCATGTGTCGAAGCCAATCAACGAGATAGGCGGCGGCCGACACACCGGTCAAGACCACGGTGACCGCCACCAGAAATTCGATTTCGGCGGCCAGCGACAGGCCGAAGGCCGGCTCGCCGAGGGCCACGCCGGCCAGCACGATCTGCGACACGGTATTGAGCTTGGAGACGAGCAGCGGCCGCACCGTGACCGGCCGCCCCATGACGTAGGACAGGAGCACCGCGGCAACGATCAGGAGGTCGCGGCTGACCACGGCGATCGCCAGCCAGCCCGGCAAGCGGTCGAGCAGCGCCAGGCCGACGAAGACCGAGACCAGCAGCACCTTGTCGGCAATGGGGTCGAGATAGAGGCCGAGTTCGGATTGCTGGTTCCAGCGCCGGGCGATCACGCCGTCGACCGCGTCGGAGAGGCCGGCCACGACGAAGATCGCGAAGGCCAGCGTCCAGTCGCGTTCGATCAGTGCCCAGATCAGCACCGGCACGCCGCAAAGCCGGGCAATCGTGATGATGTTCGGCAGGGTCAGCGGGTGCCCGGGGTCGTGTTTTGGTCCGTCGCCGGTCATTGTCGTACCATGGCGACAATCCTTAGCATTGGAAGCCGGGTCTTGCTCACAGCCGGCGATCATGTCAACTCGACCAAAACGGTGCGGGGACCATGGCCGAAACGACTCCACTGACCTATCGCGACGCGGGCGTCGACATCGACGCGGGCAACGATCTCGTGCAACGCATCAAGCCGCATGTGCGCTCCACAGCGCGGCGCGGTGCCGATGGCGAGATCGGCGGGTTTGGCGGCCTGTTCGACCTGAAGGCCGCCGGCTTTGACGATCCGCTGCTGGTCGCTGCCAATGACGGCGTCGGGACCAAGCTGCGGATCGCCATCGAGACCGGGCTGCACGACACGATCGGCGTCGACCTCGTCGCCATGTGCGTCAACGATCTCGTCGTGCAGGGCGCCGAACCGCTCTTCTTCCTCGACTATTACGCCACCGGAAAGCTCGATCCGAGCGAGGGCGAGGCCATCGTCAAGGGCATTGCCGAGGGCTGCCGGCAGGCCGGCTGCGCGCTGATCGGCGGCGAGACCGCCGAGATGCCGGGGCTCTACGCCGACAAGGACTACGATCTGGCCGGCTTTGCCGTCGGCGCGGTCGAGCGCGACCGCCTCCTGCCGGCCGGCAATATCGAGTCCGGCGACATGATCCTCGGCCTCACCTCGTCGGGCGTCCATTCCAACGGCTACTCGCTGGTCCGCCGCATCGTCGAGCGCTCCGGTAGCGGCTATTCCGACCCGGCGCCCTTCGATGCCGATCGCAGCCTCGGAGAAACGCTGATCGCGCCGACCCGCATCTATGTGAAGCCGCTGCTCGCCGCCTTCGCCGAAACCCGCGGCATCAAGGCCCTCGCCCACATCACCGGCGGCGGCTTCGTGGAAAACATTCCGCGCGTCCTGCCCGACACGATGCGCGCCGACATCGACCTCTTCGCGGTTCCCGTGCCGCCAGTCTTCGGCTGGCTCGCCCAGGCGGGCGGCGTCGCCGAGGCCGAGATGCTGCGCACCTTCAACTGCGGCATCGGGATGATCGTGGTGGTCTCCGATGCGGACGCCGCGGCCGTCAGCGCCATCCTCCAGAGCGCCGGCGAGACGGTCGTGCCGCTCGGCCGCATCCGCCCGCGCCAGGACGCCGCGGTGACCTTCAACGGCGCACTGGCGCTGGCATGAACGCGGTGCGGCGCAAGAAGATCGCGGTCCTCATTTCGGGCCGCGGCTCGAACATGAGTGCGCTGATCGCCGCCTGCATGGACCCGGGCTACCCCGGCCAGATCGCCGGCGTCGTGTCGAACCGGCCGGACGCGCCCGGGCTCGACACCGCGCGGCGCTACGACATCCCGGCCGTCGCCATCGACCAGACCGCCTATGCGGACCGCGCCGCCCACGAGGCGGCGCTGATCCGGGCACTCGACGAGATGGCGCCGGACGTGGTGTGCCTCGCCGGCTACATGCGACTGCTGTCGGCGGATTTCGTGCGACGCTTCGAGGGCCGGCTGATCAACATCCACCCGTCCCTGCTTCCCCTGTTTCCCGGCCTCGACACCCACAAGCGCGCCATCAATGCCGGCATGCGTATCCATGGCTGCACGGTGCACTTCGTCACCGACCGCATGGACGAGGGTCCGATCATCGCCCAGGCGGCCATCGCCCTCGTGCCCGGCGACACGCCGGAGACCGTCGCCGAGCGGCTGTTGCGGGCCGAGCACCGGCTCTACCCGCACGCACTGAGGCTCGTTCTGGACGGCGCGGTGCGCATGTCCAACGGACGCGCCATCGTCAAGCCGGCGCCGCCGGTGGAGGACGAGACCATGCGCCTCGGCGACGGCGACCCGATCCTCGTGTCGCCGGATGCCCGCCGCAACGGTTGATCCGTCGCGACGCAACGCCGTGCCGATGACGGCCTGACCCGGCTTGCGCCGGGGCATGCCCGTTGCGATCGACGCTCCGCGGTGCCATATGCGCCGTGAAGGACGACCTTCCTTTCCTCCCATCATATCGCCGGGACGACCCGGCACAGGACAAGCAGGGTCGCCATGCGCTCAACTCCCGACCGTATCCGTCACGCCGTCAGCTTCGAGATCGTCGGGCTGGCCCTCGTCACCCCGGCCGGGGCATGGCTCTTCCACGTGCCGTTCGCCGACATCGGCGTCGTCACGGTCATCGGCGCGACCATCGCGACGCTGTGGAACTACGTCTACAATCTGGGCTTCGACCATCTGATGCAGCGCGTGCGGGGCACGACCCGCAAGACACCGCTGATCCGGGTCGTCCACGCGATCGTGTTCGAGGCCTGCCTGCTCGCCTTCCTGCTGCCGGTGATCGCGCTCTATCTGGAGATCGGCATCGTTCAGGCGTTCCTGATGGATGCGAGCTTCGCGGCGTTCTATGCGGTCTACGCCTTCGCCTTCAACTGGGCCTATGACCGGATCTTCCCGCTTCCTGAATGGCGGGAGGCGGCGGCCGAAGGCTGAGAGCCGCGGACCGCGCGTCGGACCATTCGCCCGCGGATCGTCCGTGCGACCGCGAGGCGGAATTGCCCCGGCACATCCGTCAGTCCCGACTATTCTCTGAGTTCCCGCCGCGCGACGACGGCCTGAGCATACGGCTGGCCTCGCAGTTCACGCCTTGGGCCGCGCGGCCTTCGCTATGCGCCGTTACAAATATTGCTTAGGCAGGAACACTTCGGCTCACCGCTCGGTAGCAAGAATGTGATCGCCGCTTTACTTTTCTTTTCGGTCTTACGCCTTAGCGCACAGCTCGGAATTCGAGTGATTTATTTCCTCATCACACATCAGTGATGAATTTCCAGATCGCGAATACACAGGTGTGGCAGAGCGGGCATAGCGAACCAAGTACAACGCCGCATAAGCATGGACATCAACAAATGAGGAATTCCATGCGCACCTACCTTCTCTCGATCCTGACCGCCTCCACCGCCCTGACCTTCGCAACCTACGCCCAGGCCGCCGACGTGATCTACGAAGAGCCGATGGCTCCGGCGCCGATGGAGATCAGCCCGGTCGCGTCCGGCTGGACCGGCATCTATCTCGGCGTCCAGGGCGGCGGCGCGTTCAACCCGCAGGATCCCGACAATGTCGACCTGCGCACCAACGGCTTCGCCTTCGGCGGTTCGGCCGTGCAGACCGCCTTCGGCTCGAACTTCGACTCGAATGTCGACTCCAGCTTCCTCGGCGGCGCGCATATCGGTTACGACTACCAGATGGACAGCGTCGTCTTCGGTGTCCTCGCCGACATCAACGCCATCGACATCACCCGCTCGTCCAACGCCGATTCCTCCACGCCGGCCTATTACCGGACCGACCGCGAGCTGAACTATCTGGGCACCGTGCGCGCCCGCGTCGGTTACCTCGTGACCCCGGGCGCCCTCGCCTATGTCACCGGTGGTCTGGCCTATGGTGACGTCGACTATTCGTTCTCGACGAACTCCCCGGCCGTGACCGGCGCGACGCCGGCCGTCGTCTCCGAGGACGAGGACAGCTTCGGCTACACCGTCGGCGGCGGCATGGAAGTGAAGTTCACCGACAACATGTCCTTCGGTGCCGAGTATCTCTACACCAACCTCGGTGGTTCGGGTTACACGCGCCTGAACGGCGGCCCGTTCGCCGGTGGCGTCGGTGGCTCGACCGATTTCGCCGTCGACGACGATTTCGACTTCCACACCGTGACCGCCAAGGTCTCCTACAAGTTCAACTGATCCCGGCGGACCGTCCGGTCCGTACGAACAGGAAAGCCGGCGCTCTTCGCGCCGGCTTTTTTGTGTCCAGATGAAACTGGGTGGCATCGAGAACGCAAGTATGGTCTGTATTTTCAGCGCGTTACCGGCATGAACGGACTCTGATTCAGAACCTCAGCTTCACTGCCCAAGCCACTGAAGACGGCGCGAGACTCTGGCCTCGACGCCGCGCGCCTACCCGGCCGGCTATGCCCGGGCGGTCCGCAGCCAGACCCGGTTGTCGTGGAACGCCGCGCCGCCGAAGGGGGCGACGGGATCGGCTCCGGTCAGGACGTTGATGCCCTCGCCGTCGAGAAAGTCCGTATTGGCCCACAGGCCCTCGTGGATCAGCACCCCGGGTTTGACCGTATCGCTGACCTTGACCGGCAGCCGGACGCTGCCGCGGCTGTTGCCGATGGTGACGATCTCGCCGTCCCCAAGGCTCTCGCGCAGCGCATCCTCGGGATGGACGAGCAGCTCCGGCGCCCCCTCGCGCGAACGCGATCCGCGGGTTTCCGCGAAGGTCGAGTTGAGGAACTGCCGCGCCGGCGACGTCGCCAGCCGGTAGGGATGCGCCTCGTCCACCGTTTCGATCAGCGCGACGTGGTCAGGAAACTCCGGCAGACCGGCAACCGGCCCCTGCGGGCCCATGCTGTCCGGCGGCCGGTTCGGCGCCTGCCCCCCGGTCCAGTCCGGGCTGAAGCGGAACCTGCCGTCCGGCCAGGCGAAGCCGTTCAGGAAATGCGCCTGCTTGAAAGGTGGCTGCCGGTCGATCCAGCGCTCGCGCTGCAGGCCGTCGAACCCCTCCGTATCGCCCGCGGCCTTCAGCATGTTGTCGATCAGCGTCCTCTCGTCGAGGCCGAAGCCCGGATGATCGGCGACGCCGAGGCGCTTGGCCAGTTCCTCGATGACGAAATGATTGGTGCGCACCGTCTCCGGCGGATCGACCAGCTTGGGGCCGAGAACGATGTGGTTCTGCCCGCCGCCGCGATAGATGTCGTCATGCTCCAGGAACATCGTCGCCGGCAGCACCAGATCGGCGATCTGCGCCGTGTCGGTCATGAACTGCTCGTGGACGCAGGTGAACAGGTCCTCCCGCAGCAGCCCCTGCCGCACCAGCCGCTGCTCGGGGCAGACATTGGCCGGATTGGTGTTCTGGATCAGCATGGCCGCGACCGGCGGACCGCCGGCGAGCGCGTCGGCGTCGCCGGTCAGGACGGCGCCGATGCGTGACTGGTCGAGATAGCGGATCGACGGGTCGCGATCGGCTGCCCCCATGATCTCGGACTTGTCGAGGCCGAAGATGTCGGAATTGGAGTGGAACGCCCCGCCCCCTTCGTGGCGCCAATGGCCGTAGACCGCAGGCACCGACATGGCGGCGTGCATCGCCACCGCGCCGTTGCGCTGGCGGGTGAACCCGTAGCCGAGGCGGAAATAGCTGCGCGGCGTCCGGCCGACCAGCGCGGCGAAGGCTTCGATGTCGGCGACGTCGAGTCCGGTGATCGCGGCCGCCCATTCCGGCGTCCGGGTGGCCAGATGCGCCTCCAGCCCGGCGGGATCGTCGGTGTAGCGGGCGAGATAGTCCCGGTCCGCCGTGCCGTCTCGGAACGCGATGTGCATCAGCGCGCAGGCGAGCGCCGCGTCGGTCCCCGGCCGCAACTTCAGGGCCATGTCGGCCTGCTTCATCGTGGCGTTGTCATAGATGTCGATGACGACGATCTTCGCGCCGCGCTCCTTGCGGGCCCTGGCAGCGTGGGTCATCACATTGACCTGGGTGGCGACCGCATTGGTGCCCCAGATGACGATGCAATCCGATTTCGACAATTCGCGCGGATCGGCGCCGCGCATGGCGCCGGCACCGACGAACCAGCCGGTCCAGGCCATGTTGGTGCAGATCGAATCGAACTGGCCGGAATAGCGCTTGGCATGGCGCAGCCGGTGAATGCCGTCGCGTTGCACCAGCCCCATCGTGCCGGCATACTGGTAGGGCCAGACCGCCTCCGAGCCATGCCTCGCCTCGGCCTTCACGAACTGCTCGGCGACGAGGTCGAGCGCGTCGTCCCAGGCGATCTCGCGCCAGCCGCCCTCGCCCTTCGCACCGACCCGCTGCCGCGGTGTCATCAGCCGGTCGGGATGATGGATGCGCTCGGCATAGCGCGCGACCTTGGCGCAGATGACGCCGGCCGTATAGTCGTTCGCCGCCGCCCCGCGCACCCGGCCGATCGTCCGGTTTTCGAGGATTTCGACGTCGAGCGCACAGGTGGAGGGGCAATCATGCGGACAGGCGGAATGTCCGATGGCGACGGGAAGCGGTTTGTTCATGGCGCGACGATACCGCAAGAGCGGGTCGGGCCCCAATTCATTTTCACGATCAAGACCATCGTCCCCGGCGATCGGCTGTAGCCCGGACGCGAAGAAGGGCCGGACCCGACGGCCCGACCCTTCTCTTGTCCAGATTGGCTGCGTCGTGTTCGACTTCGACTACGCTGCCTTTGCCAGTCGCGAACGCTCGTCGTCGCTCAAGGCCGGGTAGTCGATGAACCCCTTCTCGTCGCCGCCATACATCGTCGCCTGGTCCCATTCGGCCAGCGGCGCGTCGAGCTTCAGCCGCTCGACGAGGTCCGGGTTGGAGATGAACGGCCGGCCGAAGCAGGCGAGATCGGTCTCGCCATTCGCCACGCGCTCGATCGCCATCGTGCGGTCATAGGCGTTGTTGCCCATGTAGAGACCGTCGAACTTGTCCTTCAGCGACCAGGCCTTGAACTCCTGCGGATCGCGGGCCCCGCCGGTCTCGCCCTCGACGACGTGGAGATAGACCAGCTTGCGCTTCGACAGCTCCTCGACATAGCGGGTGAACAGCGGCTCGGGATCGCTGTCGGTCAGGTCGTTGGCCGGGCTGACCGGCGAGATGCGGATGCCGACGCGCTCCGGACCCCAGACGCCGACCACGGCATCGACGACCTCGAGCGGGAAGCGGATGCGGTTCTCGATGGAGCCGCCATATTCGTCCGTGCGCTGGTTGGCGCCGTCCCGCAGGAACTGGTCGAGAAGATAGCCATTCGCCGAATGCACCTCGACGCCGTCGAAGCCGGCGGCCTTGGCGTTCTCGGCGGCCTTCACGTAGTCGGCGACGACACGCGGCAGCTCGTCCTTGTTGAGCGGCCGCGGCGCCGGAATGTCCTTGAAGCCGTCGACCGTGAAGGCCTTCATGTCAGGCTTCACCGCAGAAGGAGCCACCGGCAGCGCGCCGCCCGGCTGCAAATCGGGGTGCGAAATGCGGCCGACATGCCAGAGCTGCAGGAACATCTTGCCGCCCTTCGCGTGGACGGCATCGGTCACCTTCTTCCAGTCCGCCACCTGGCGGTCGGTGAAGATGCCCGGCGTATAGGCATAGCCGCGCGCTTCCGCCGAGATGTTCGTCGCCTCGGTGATGATCAGGCCGGCGCCGGCCCGCTGGCGGTAATATTCGACATGGATGTCGCGCAGATCACCCTCGTCGGTGGCGCGGCTGCGGGTCAGTGGCGCCATGACGACGCGATTGGCCAGATGGGTGGGGCCGAGATCGAGCGGCTCGAACAGTTTCTCGTCAGCCATTGCGGTGTCCTCTTCCGGATGCAAAGACGGCCGGCATGTGCCGGCGTTGCCGCGAGAGATGGGGACTTGCCGCAGCGCGGTAAGGCGGATGAACACTGCGTTCGCCAGCCGCGATCCGGCATCGCCCCACGCCGCTGGAGAGTGTTCGCGCGCGGGCACCTGCACCGAAGGAACACGACGCCCGATGAACTATCGCCACGCCTATCACGCGGGCAATTTCGCCGACGTGGTCAAGCACGCCCTGCTGACCCGGCTGATCGCCTATCTGAAGCGCAAGGAGAAGCCGTTCCGCGTCTTCGACACCCATGCGGGCCGCGGCAGCTATTCGCTCACATCCGACGAAGCGCAGCGGACCGGCGAGCATGCGGATGGCGTCGGCCGACTGGTCCAGGCCGCGGCCGACGTCATGGACGATCCGCTCCTGGCCGAATACTGCGAGGCGCTGGCTTCCGATCTCTCCGAAGACCGCTATCCCGGCTCGCCGCTCATCGCGCGGCGCCTGCTGCGGCCGCAGGACCGCCTCTCCGCCTATGAGCTGCATCCCGCCGATGCCGCGGCGCTGAAGACGCTCTTTGCCGGTGACGTCCAGACCAAGGCGATCGCCCTCGACGGCTGGCTGGCGCTCGGCTCCCATGTGCCGCCGAAGGAGAAGCGCGGCCTCGTCCTGATCGACCCGCCCTTCGAGCGCACCGACGAGGTCGACGCCATCGCTGAAGGACTTGCCAAGGCGCTGCAGCGCTGGGCCGGCGGCATCTATGCCGTCTGGTATCCGCTGAAGCGCCCGGCCCTGGTCGCGGCCCTGCACGAGCGTCTCGATGCCCTGCCTGTCAGCGAGCGCGTGACGGCGGAATTCTTCCGCGAGCCCTATTCGACCGACGAACGCTTCGTCGGCACCGGCCTGACCGTCATCAATCCGCCTTTCGTCTTCGCCGCCGAGGCCGAAAAGGTGCTGACGACCCTCGCGCCGCTGCTGGGAAGCGGCGCCGCGGCAACATTTTCGGTTTTTACGTCGTCGTCGCCGCGCCCGTGAGGTCGCCCGCAGTGATTTCGTGCTACCGAAACCCAAACGGATCCGACGTGGAAGGCTGTCCCATGTATCGTGCCATCGCTGCCGCCCTTGCCCTGTTCGTCGCCGGTGTGGCGGCCCTGCCCGCCCAGGCGGCCGATCTGCGCTACGGGGAGCCTGCCCCCTTGCGCGCCGCGCTGATCCCGGCCTGCGACGATGCCGACGTCCTCGGGCAGGTCGAGGACCAGTTCGAATACGGCGCGCCGACCATGGTCGGCGTGAAGCTGGAGATCCTCGAATTCAGCGGCATGTTCGAGAAGGCCTATTTCCCGCAACGCACCGGCGAGCCGCTGCCGGCAGAGCCGATCGAGCGCCGCTACTGCCAGGCGACCGCCCTTCTGTCCGACCATGTCAGCCGCACGGTCTACTACGTCATCGAGCATCCGATGGGCTTTGCGGCAGCCGGCGAATATCTCGGCGGTTTCTCGCCGGTCGCGTCCTGGCGGGCCGAGGGCTGCGTTCTGGGTCTCGACGAGTGGCACGTCTATGGTGCCAATTGCGAATCGCTGCGCCGCTTCCCGGAGGAGGGACGCACCGGGTATGGCTACGTCTCCAAATAGGATCGTCGAACAGCATGCGTCTCTATTATTCCGCCCCGTCCCCCTTTGCCGCCAAGGTCCGCATGGCCGCCAGCCATTGCGGCATCGCCGTCGAGACCGTGCCGGTCGACACCACCGCCGAGCCCGATGAGCTGCTCAAGGCCAATCCGCTCGGCAAGATCCCCGTGCTGGTCATGGACGATGGCGCGACGGTCTATGACAGCTGCGTGATCTGCGCCCTGTTCGACCGCATGAGTGGCAACCAGATGGTGCCGCAGGCGATCGAGCCCTGGCGCATCGCCGCCACCGTCGAGGCGACGGCCGACGGCATCGTCGATGCCCTGATCCTGTCGGTTTACGAGGTCCGCTACCGGCCCGAGGACAAGCGCCACCAGCCCTGGGTGGACAAGCAGCTGCGCAAGGCCGATCGAGGCCTGGCATCGCTGGAAGAGCAGATTCTGGCGCTTCCCGAAGACCTGACCATCGGCCACTTCGCCGTCGCGGCGCTGCTCGGCTGGGCCACCATGCGCTTCCCGGGCAAGATCGAGGGCGAACGGCCACAGCTGGCTGCCTGGCTGCAGCGCTTCGAGCAGCAGTTCCCGGCCTATGCCGATCTCAAGCCGTCCATGCCGGCCAGCTGATTCCGACCGGGCCGGCCGCTAGAATTTCAGCGCGATGCCGGCCCGGATCGAATGCTCGTCAAAGCCCGACGAGATACTGGTATTACCGAGATCGTAGGTCTCGCTGCCGAAATCCGAATAACGATATTCGAGACGCGTCGTCACATCGTCGCTGACGCGCGCTTCGACACCGGCGCCAAGCGTGTAGCCGATGCTCGTCTGGCTGTCGGAAAAGCCGTTGAGCGACAGCTCGTTGCGTGCTGCGGCCACGCCACCCGTCGCGAACACCAGAAACGGATCGACCGCGACGCCGGCCCGTGCCCGGAACGAGCCGAAGATGTTGCTGTCAGCGTCGATCTGCGCACCGGTGGTCGCATTCGTTCCGCTGGCATCGACGTTCGACCCGCCGAGATCGGCTTCCAGACCGTAGACAAACTGATCGGTCTGCCAGTTGTAGCCGGTGTAGACGCCGCCGACGAAGCCGTCGCCGTCAAAGCTCGCACCGGCCGACTGGTCGAAATTCGACGTGTTGTAGCCGACGAAGGCGCCCGCATAGGGTCCCGACCAGACATAGACCGGCGTGGAAGGAGCGAGCGGCGCCACCACCGGCGGCTGCGGCTCTTCATAGATCACGTCGGCTGCGCGCGCGGCAGGCACCAGGGCAACGGCCGCCGCGGTTCCGACCGCGAGACTGCGAAGCAGGTTCAGCATGCGCCTTCTCCTTCCCGATCCCGCCGGCAGATGTCCCGGCCGGCGATCGTGGCGCCTGCGCGCCCGTTCGGCGCGCGGCAACCACATGGCTCTCGATCCGATGTGGGGATCGTTCCAAAAGGAAACAGCCGACATCGCGATTGGCTGCATCGTTTCGGCGCGTTTTCCAGCGATAGTTGCCGAATCGCGACACCTGCCATGATGCGCTCTCGCCAGACGCGCGGAAGTGATCGCGCCCCCCTGCATTCTCGCCGGTGCGGAATCATATAGAAGGGGCGCAACCGCACCGGCATCCCTTGGCCGACGCATGGCGGACCCTGATTCTAGATATCCGGAAGCGGCGCCAAGCCCCTCTCCGGCCAGGATAAAATGATCGACGAGCCTGAAGCGACAGACGACGATTTGATCGACGCCGCCGAGTCCGATCCGCTGGACGAGAGCAGCGAAGCCCCGGACGGCGAGGCCGCCGCGGCGAGTGCCGCGCTGCTGGCCTCGATCGACTGGGACGATGCCGGCCAGCAGCTGGCGGGCGACCTCACCGGGGCCGAGCTCATCGCCGCGCTCGCCAAGCGGCTGCCGAACCAGCCGGGCGTCTATCGCATGTTCGGCAAGGACGGCGACGTCCTCTATGTCGGCAAGGCCCGCTCGCTGAAGAAGCGCGTCGCCAATTACACGCGGCTGGGCGGCCACACCCAGCGCATCGCGCGGATGATCCGCGAGACGCGGCAGATGGAATTCGTGACGACGCGCACGGAGACCGAGGCACTGCTGCTCGAGGCCAACCTCATCAAGCGCCTGCGGCCGCGCTACAACGTGCTGCTGCGCGACGACAAATCCTTTCCCTACATCCTGGTGAGCGAGGATCACGAGGCGCCAGCGATCATGAAGCATCGCGGTGCGCGCTCGCGAAAGGGCAGCTATTTCGGCCCCTTCGCCTCGGCCGGCGCGGTCGGGCGCACGATCAACTCGCTGCAGCGGGCCTTCCTGCTGCGCACCTGCACGGATTCGGTCTACGAGAGCCGAACCCGGCCCTGCCTGCTGCACCAGATCAAGCGCTGCTCGGCGCCCTGCACCGGCGAGATTTCCATCGCCGACTATGATGGCCTCGTGCGCGAGGCCAAGGCGTTCCTGTCCGGCCGGTCCAACCAGATCAAGAACGGCATGTCGGCGGCCATGCAGGAGGCCTCCGACGATCTCGATTTCGAGCGCGCCGCGATCTACCGCGACCGCCTCGCCGCTCTCTCCCACGTCCAGAGCCACCAGGGAATCAATCCGACCGGGATCGAGGAAGCCGACGTTTTCGCCATCCACCAGGAAGGCGGCATGACCTGCATCCAGGTGTTCTTCTTCCGCACCGGCCAGAACTGGGGCAACCGCGCCTATTTCCCGAAGGCCGATTCCTCGCTGGAGCCAAGCGAGGTGCTGGGCGCATTCCTCGCCCAGTTCTACGACGACAAGCCGGTGCCGCGCCTCGTCCTGCTGCCGCTGATGGTCGACGACGGCCCGCTTCTGGCCGAAGCGCTGAGTCTGAAGGCCTCGCACCGGGTGCAGATCGGCGTGCCGGCCCGCGGCCTGAAGCGCGACCTTGTCGACCATGCCACCGCCAACGCCCGCGAGGCGCTGGGGCGCCGGCTGGCCGAGACCTCATCGCAGGCGCGGCTCCTCAAGGGCGTCGCCGAAACCTTCGGGCTGGCGCGCACGCCGCGCCGGATCGAGGTCTACGACAACTCCCACATCATGGGCACCGCCGCCGTCGGTGGCATGATCGTCGCCGGCCCTCAGGGCTTTGCCAAGAATCACTACCGCAAGTTCAATATCCGCGGCGACGACATCACGCCGGGCGACGATTTCGGCATGATGAAGGAAGTCATGCGCCGGCGCTTCTCGCGGCTCATCAAGGAGCACGGCGACGTCCCGGTAGACCTGTCCGCACAGGCCGAAGACGACGAGGATCCACAGGACGCCCTGTCCGACTCGTCCATGCCCGCATGGCCGGACCTCGTCCTGATCGACGGCGGCAAGGGCCAGATTTCCGCGGTCCGCGAAATCCTCGCCGAGCTCGGCATCGCCGACCGGGTCACCACGATCGGCGTCGCCAAGGGCGTCGACCGCGATGCCGGCCGCGAGCGCTTCGTCACCGGCGAGCGCGAGCCCTTCTCGCTGCCACCCCGCGATCCGGTGCTCTATTTCCTGCAGCGACTGCGTGACGAGGCCCACCGCTTCGCCATCGGCACCCATCGTGCGCGGCGCAAGAAGGAGCTGGTGAAGAATCCGCTCGACGAGATCGGCGGCATCGGCCCGTCGCGCAAGCGCGCCCTGCTCCACCATTTTGGAACGGCCAAAGCCGTGTCGCGGGCCGCTCTCAGCGATCTGCGCGAGGTCGAGGGCATCTCGGCGGCCATGGCGAAATCGATCTACGACCACTTCCACGAGCGTGGATGAACTGACCGTCATGTGTCATGCCGACAATGGCGGTTGACGAAAGCCCGGCTTGCGGGCTTGTACTGACACGCACAGCCGAAGCGGACTTTCCATGGCATCTCGCGCCTACAGCCTACCCAATCTCCTCACCTATGCGCGCATCGTCTGCGTGCCGCTCGTCGTCCTCTGCTTCTTCCTGGAAGGGACGCTGCGAAGCCCGGACTATGCGCGCTGGTCGGCGTTGTTCATCTTCCTGGCGGCCAGCGTCACGGATTTCCTCGACGGCTATCTGGCGCGCGCCTGGCAGCAGACCTCGACCATCGGCCGCATGCTGGACCCGATCGCCGACAAGCTCCTCGTCGCCGCGGCACTGCTGCTGCTGGCGGCCGACGGCACCATCGCCGGCTGGAGCTTGTGGGCGGCCATCGTCATCCTGTGCCGCGAGATCCTCGTCTCGGGCCTGCGCGAATATCTGGCCGAACTGAAGGTCTCGGTGCCGGTCACCCAGCTCGCCAAATGGAAGACGACCATCCAGATGGTGGCGATCGGCTTCCTGCTTGCCGGGCCTGCGGCCGACGATATCTACCCTCTCGCCACCGAGACCGGGATCGTGCTCTTGTGGATCTCGGCGATCGTGACGCTCTACACCGGCTATGATTATTTCCGCGCCGGTCTGAAGCACATCGCGGACTGACGACGGCCGGAGCCGCGCACGTCGCGGCCGCTCGCGCGCGACAGCCCGATGTCCATTGCAGGAGGTTCTCCCATGAAACTCGCCTATTTCGCATGGGTGCGCGAACGCATCGGCGTCTCCGACGAGGAGGTCGAACTGCCGGCGGGGATCGTCACGGTCGCCGATCTCCTGGCCTGGCTGAAGGGGCGCGGCGAGACCTATGCGGCGGCGCTGCAGTCGCCGGAATTCATCCGCGTCGCCATCGATCAGGAACATGCGGACCATTCCGAACCCGTCGCGGGCGCCCGCGAGATCGCGCTGTTCCCGCCCATGACCGGGGGCTGAAAATGACTGAGGGAACCGCCATCCCGGCCTCGTCCTCCGACATTGAGCCGGTGGTCCGCATCCAGGCGGAGAACATCGACATCGCGGCCGAGATCGCGGCCATGACCGGCAGCGGCGCCATCGGCGGCCTCGTCACCTTCTCGGGCTATTGCCGCGACGAAGGCGGCCGCCTCGCCGCGCTCGAACTCGAACATTACCCCGGCATGGCCGAACGCGAGATCAGGCGGATCGCCCGCGAGACTCTGGCCCGCTGGCCGCTCTTCGGCTGCCGTGCGATCCATCGCTACGGCCGCGTTGCGCCCGGCGAGGAGATCGTCTTCGTCGCCTGCTCCTCCGCCCATCGGCAGGCTGCCTTCGAGGCCGCGTCCTATCTGATGGACTTCCTGAAGACCCAGGCGCCCTTCTGGAAGCGCGAGCATCTGGTCGACGGCAGCACCGGCGGCTGGATCGAGGCGAAGGACACCGACGATGCCGCAACCGATCGCTGGCACCGGATCTGACGCCCGAAACGCGCGCATCCTGACCTGAAACGAAAAAAGGGAGGCCATCGGCCTCCCTTCTTCATTCGGTCACCTGAAACGTCGGCGATCAGCCGACGATTTCGGTCTCGGAGAACCAGTAGGCGATCTCCTGCGCAGCCGTCTCCGGCGCGTCGGAGCCGTGCACCGAGTTCTCGCCGATCGACAGGGCGAAGGCCTTGCGGATGGTCCCCTCGGCGGCGTCGGCCGGGTTGGTGGCGCCCATGATCTCGCGGTTGCGCGCAATGGCGTTCTCGCCCTGCAGCACCTGGACGACCGTCGGGCCCGACGACATCGACTCGACGAGTTCGCCGAAGAACGGACGTTCCTTGTGGACGGCGTAGAAGCCCTCGGCCTCGCGGCGGCTCATCCACACGCGGCGCGATGCCACGACCGTCAGGCCGGCCTCTTCCAGCATGGCGGTGATCGCGCCAGTCACGTTGCGACGGGTCGCGTCGGGTTTGATCATAGAGAACGTGCGTTCGACCGCCATGTCCTAGTCCTTTTCGATTGGATCGGGGAAAGTGGGCGACCTATAGCGACGCGCCTTGGCCGGAGCAAGGCGTTGCAGCGCACCCGCCCCGTCCCCGGCGCGATTTCGCAAGCTGCGCCTTGCCAGCTTCGGTCAGGCGCGGAATTTTCTCGACGGCCATCGTGCCCTGGCCACTATCCAATACCGGAGACCCGCGATGATCTCGACCGACACCGCCCGCCTGCTGGCTGGCTACAATCGCTGGTGCAACGAACGGCTCTACCGTGCCGCCGCCGATCTCACCGCCGCGGAACTGCGAACCGACCGCGGCGTCTTCTTCGGCTCCATGCTGGGCACGCTCAACCATCTCCTCGTCGCCGACCGGATCTGGCTGCAGCGCTTCACAGGCACCGGCGACGCGCCGGACCGGCTCGATGCCATCCTGTTCGAGGATTTCGCCGAATTGCAGCAGGCGAGACAGGCCGAGGACGCTCGGATCGCCCACTGGATCGACCGCCTGACCGATCACGACCTCGACAGTCCGATCTCCTACCGCTCGCTTTCCGACCCGCGGGACTTCACCCAGAAGCTCGGCGCAGCGCTGCTCCACGTGTTCAATCATCAGACCCACCATCGCGGTCAGGCCCATGCGATCCTTACCGGATTCGGCCGGGCGGCGCCGGGGTTCGACCTCGTGACCTACCAGCGCGAGACCGGATACTCCTAGCGAGGGAGCGATCGCTGCGCCGGTCGCGAACAGCTTGGCGCGCAACTGTCTCCCATCGTCCCCTTCCGCACTGCGTCATGGCGTGGCAAAAGCTGCGCCATGCTTCAGATCACCAATCTTTCCGCGCGCGTCGCCGGGCGCCTTCTCATCGACAATGCCAGCCTGTCGCTGCCGGCCGGCAGCAAGGTCGGCCTCGTCGGCCGCAACGGCGCGGGCAAGTCGACGCTGTTCAAGGTCATCACCGGCGAGCTGGCGGCCGAGACCGGCAGCGTGTCGCTCCCGAAGAACACCCGCCTCGGTCAGGTCGCCCAGGAAGCCCCCGGCACCGAGGAGTCGCTGATCGAGATCGTGCTGAAGGCCGACCGCGAGCGCGTCGATCTCCTGGCCGAGGCCGATACGGCGACCGATCCGGGCCGGATCGCCGACATCCACACCCGCCTCGCCGATATCGAGGCGCATTCAGCGGAAGCCCGCGCCTCGTCCATCCTGTCGGGCCTCGGCTTCGACATGGCGGCGCAGGCCCGGCCCGCCTCGTCCTTCTCGGGCGGCTGGCGGATGCGCGTCGCGCTGGCCGCGGTGCTGTTCTCGCGGCCCGATCTTCTGCTCCTCGACGAGCCGACGAACTATCTCGATCTGGAAGGCACGCTCTGGCTCGAGAATTTCGTCTCGCGCTATCCCTACACCGTGATCGTCATCAGCCATGACCGCGACGTCCTGAACAACGCGGTGAATGCAATCGTCCATCTCGACCAGAAGAAGCTGGTCTTCTACCGGGGCGACTACGACCAGTTCGAGCGCCAACGGGCCGAGAAGCTGGAGCTCCTGCAGAAGTCGATCGTCAAGCAGGAAGCCGCCAAGAAGCACATGGAGGCCTTCGTCGAGCGCTTCCGCGCCAAGGCGTCCAAGGCCCGGCAGGCCCAGTCGCGCCTGAAGGCGCTGGAACGCATGCAGCCGCTGCAGGGCATCGTCGAGGAGCACGTCACGCCCTTCGTCTTCGAGGGCCCGGAGAAGCAGGCCGCCTCCCCGATCATCCGCATGGAGCATGTGACGGTCGGCTACGAGCCCGGCCGGCCGATCCTGTCGGGTCTCGATCTGCGGATCGACACCGAGGACCGGATCGCCCTCCTCGGCCAGAACGGCAACGGCAAGTCCACCTTCGCCAAGCTCCTGGCCCAGCGCCTGCGCGAGCAGAGCGGCACCATCACCCGGGCGCCGGGGCTGAAGATCGCCTTCTTCGCCCAGCACCAGATCGACGATCTGCGCCCGGCCGAAAGCGCCGTGCAGCATGTGCGCCGGCTGATGCCCGACGCCACCGAGCCGAAGGTACGCGCCAAGGTGGCGCAGATGGGCCTGCCGACCCAGAAGATGGACACCGCCGCCGAGAAGCTGTCGGGCGGCGAGAAGGCCCGCCTGCTGATGGGCCTCGCCACGCTGGACGCCCCCAACCTTCTGATCCTCGACGAGCCGACCAACCATCTCGACATCGAGGCCCGCGAGAGCCTGGTGCGTGCCCTCAACGACTATCCCGGCGCAGTCATCCTGATCAGCCATGACCGCCACATGGTCGAGGCGACGATGGACCGCCTGTGGATCGTCGCCGACGGCACGGTGTCGCGCTATGACGGCGATCTGGAAGACTACAAGAAGCTGGTCCTGTCCGGCGCGACCAAGGGCAGCGGTGCTCCGGCCGTGGGCAGCGCCGGCGAGGCCGCGCCTGCGCCCGCGCCGGTCTCCAAGGTGGACCAGCGCCGTCAGGCCGCCGAGCGCCGTGAGGCCCTGAAGCCACTAAGGAAGAAGATCAGCCAGCTCGAGATCCAGATCTCCCGGCTGCAGAAGACCATCGAGGCCTTCGACGAGAAGCTCGGCGATCCGGCGCTCTACACGAGCGATCCGGCCAAGGCGAGCGAGCTCAACAAGCAGCGCGCCGCGGCCGCCAAGACGCTCGCCGCCTGCGAGGAAGACTGGCTCGGCCTGACCGAGGAACATGATTCCGCAATGGCCGCCGAATAGCGCCATCGACCGCCGCGAGACGCCAGCCGGTGAACGGATAGTCGTTGTCGCAAGCAACGTCCCCGGCTTGCGGTGGGCGTCACGAAAATGACATCTTGGCTGCACACGCCTGCAACACGTCGTTGCCGGCGTTCGGTCGGCGCTGGCTGTCCCCGCGGGGCGGCCCCGCCATGTCGAAGCCGCCCTCTGGCCGCCAGTCCTTTCGGACAGTCATGGAGAGCGCTTCAGGAAAGCACCTTGCATGCGCATCTCATATGCCGGCCTGTCAGGCCTCCCCGGAGACATCCTGCATGTCGTTCGACAACGCCTGCATTGGCGTGAGCTGGTGGTGTTCGCCGCCATCGCAGCGGGGGCGATTCTGTTCGCTGTCGCCTGCAGCCTCCTGCTGGTGGGCACCTCCGCCGGCGATGCGACGATCGCCGAGAACAGCCCGCATGAACTGCTGCAGGTCGCAACCGTCGCGCTGGCCGCCATCGGCTTCCTGATCGCGGCGCTGCGGTTCGACTTCGAAACCTTCTACGTGACGCTGCTCGGCAGCTTCGGCTGCGCCATGGCCAGCATGCGCGAGACGCCGGCCTGCTCCAGCAGCTTCTACGAGGGTGGTCCGTGCCTGACCGGCACATACAAGGATGTCATCCCGTTTGCCCTGGCGCTCGGCGCCGTGGCGCTGCTGCTGTACCGCCGGGTACCCCTGGCCCGTAGCATCCGCGAGGTCACCCTGTTCTGGCTCGTGCCGGTGGGTGCCAGCACGCTGATGCTCGTCGGCGCCGAATGGGCCGAGGCTCGCAACGCCGTCTGGATCGAGGAAACGCTGGAGCTGGCGAGCTTCGCCAATCTCCTCGCCTTCGCCCTGATCGTACATCTGCGACCAGGCTGGTACCGGGCGACGCTCACCGCGGCGAAGACGGTGCCGCCCCATCTGGCGCGGCGGACCGCACCGGCCGATGCGCGCGACGAACGCTGGCTCGGTGGTCACAGCAGCGAACGCTGACATCCGGCAGAGCTATCGCCGCCTCAGGCCTTCTTGATCCAGCGGCTGTCGTCGTTCTGCTGCCAGTAGGTGACCGCGTGCCCGGCGGCCTTCTCCACCTTCCAGCGCGAGCGCGCCAGATCGAGCTGTTCGGCATCGTGGCCGTCGAAGAGGTAGACTGCCCGCACATAGCCCTCGAGGCTCGCCGGCACGGCCCCGTCGACGAGGAACCGCACCTGCGGGTCGTTGGCCTTCTGCTCGGCTTCGACGGTCAGCAGGATCGGCTGCAACGCGCCGCTGCTGTCTGAATCGCTGCCATGCGGCAGGAAGCTCTCGTCGCGATAGACCCAGAGATGATGGTCGAGGGCGTCGCGGCGTTCCTCCGAGGAGAACTGCACCACGACGCGCCACCCCCGCCCCAGGCTCCTTTCGAGAAGGTCGGGCAGCGCCTCCTCGAGTCGGCTCTGGGTCAGGTGGTAGAACAGGACCTCGGTCATCGGGCCCCGTCCTAGCCGGCCTGGTAGTGGTCGGACACCAGCCGGTCCAGGAGACGCACGCCGAAGCCCGACGCCCAGGACTGGTTGTACTCGTTGGCCGGCGAGCCCATCGCCGTTCCGGCGACATCGAGATGCGCCCAAGGCACGTCGTTGACGAAGCGCTGCAGGAACTGCGCCGCGGTGATCGCACCGGCCGCCCGTCCGCCGCCAATATTCTTGATGTCGGCGAACTTGCCCTCGATCATCTTGTCGTATTCCGGCGCCAGCGGCAGGCGCCAGACCTTCTCGCCGGTGCCGATGCCCGCGGCCAGCAGCCGGTCGGACAATTCGTCATTGTTGGAGAACAGGCCGGCATGCTGGTTGCCGAGCGCCACGATGATGGCCCCCGTAAGGGTCGCCAAATTGACCATGAATTTCGGATTGAAGCGGTCCTGGCAGTACCAGAGCGCGTCGGCCAGAACGAGCCGGCCTTCCGCGTCGGTGTTCAGCACCTCGATCGTCGTGCCCGACATCGCGGTGACGATGTCGCCCGGCCGCTGGGCATTGCCGTCGACGGAGTTCTCAACGAGGCCGACGATGCCAATGGCGTTGACCTTGGCCGACCGGCCCGCCAGTGCGCGCATCACGCCGACCACGGCGGCCGCGCCACCCATGTCGCCCTTCATCTCGTCCATCGAGCCCGCCGGCTTGATCGAGATGCCGCCGGTGTCGAAGACGACGCCCTTGCCGACAAAGGCGATCGGCGCTTCGTCGTCCGGGCCGCCATTCCAGCGCATGATGGCGAGGCGCGGCGGCCGCGGCGAACCCTGCGCGACGCCGAGAAGCGCGTCCATCTTCAGCGCCCGCAATTCCGCCTCGCCGAGGATCTCGACGTCGATGCCCTGCTGCGACAGCGCGGCGATGCGGTCGGCGAACTCGACCGGCCCGAGAACATTCGCCGGCTCGTTGACGAGGTCGCGGGCAAGCATCGTGCCGGCGGCGATCGCTTCCTGGACCGTGTAGGCGTCCTTTGCAGCGGCGACATCGGCGACGGCCAGGGCGATCTTCGAGGCGACCTTGGGCTCGTCCTCGCCGTTCTTGCGCGATGATTTCGTCTTGTAGAGGTCGAAATCATAGGCGCGCAGGCTGGCGCCCGCGGCGAGCATCGCCGCTTCGGCGGCCGAGACGTCGCCGTCGGCCCGCTCGCAGCGGATCGTCACCTCGGAGGCACCCTTGGTCTTCGCGGCGATGACGCCCCCGAGCTTCAGCCAGTCCTCATCGGTCAGCGGCTTGTCGGCATGCGTGCCGACGACCAGCAGCCGCTCGGCATCGACATCGGCGGGTGCCAGGACGTCGAGTGTCGCAAGGTGCTTGCCCTTGAACCTGGCGACGCCCGCGGCCCGCGTTACGAGGGACCGAACCGCGTCGCCCGCGCCCGCTGCCAGGCCGGCATCCTTGCCGGCGAGGACGACCAGCACACCCTTGGCTGGTGCATCCTTTGCGACGAACTCGATCGAGGGAAGGCTGGCCATGACGTCTCCTGCGGGTCGAATGAAATCGTGTCGCGGCGGGACAGCCGTCCGGGGGCGGCATGCGGCGACGCGGGCAATGATGGTCGGGACGGGCCGCATTGCAAGGCCCGCGGCCGAAGATACGCCCTGTTCACCATCGTTCTTCGCCCTTCTTTAGCCAAGCTGGTGTAATCTTCCTTCCACGACGAGAGCCGGCCGCCGGCTGTTTCTCCAGGCCCGCGCCGGCCGCAAGTGAAAAATCGAGCGAGGCAATGGGCCAATCTGCAGCCGCGGGAACCGGAACCGCATGACGATTCTGGAACGCTACATCTTCAAGCGGGCCTTCGTGTATGCGGCCTCGTCGCTGACCTCGCTGGTGCTGATCGTCTGGATCGTCCAGGCGCTGTCGCGCATCGACGTGGTCAAGACCAGCGCCTCGGCCGCGAGCAACATCTTCTGGATCGCCCTGATGCTGCTGCCGGACCTGTTCGCCGGGGTCCTGCCCTTCGCGCTGCTGATCGGCGCGATCCAGGCGCTGAACTCGCTGAATTCCGATTCCGAACGCGCCGTCATCTCGGCCGCCGGGGCCTCCCAGGCCGTCATCGCGCGTCCCATCGTCGCCCTCGGCCTTCTGGGCGGCCTGATCATGCTCCTGATCGGCAATGTCGTCGGGCCGGCCTCGATGAGCGCGTTCCAGAACGGTATCCGCTCGATCAATGCCGACATGATCACCCTGTTTCTGAAGCCCGGCCGGTTCGAGCAGGTGCAGGACGGCATCGTCATCAGCATCGGCGACGTGAACGGCGCGACCGTCGAGAGCCTCGTGATCGCCGACACCCGCGACCCGGCCAGCGACCTCACCTATTTCGCCCGCGAGGCGAAGATCATCGACGAGGACGCCAATTCGCTGCTGCTCCTGTTCGACGGCCAGCTCCACCGTCGCAACACCGCCGACAACAGCGTCTCGGTGATCCAGTTCCAAACCTATGCCTTCGATCTCGCCGCGCTGCGGCCGGCGACCGACAACAGCTGGGTGCGCGCCTCCGAGCGCAGCACCGCCGCGCTGATCTCGCCCGATCCCAATGACGGCCTCTACCAGGAGCGACCGCACAGCTTCACCGAGGAACTGACCGACCGCATGACCAACTGGCTCTTCGCCATCGCCTTCGTCCTGTGGGCGATCGTCGTTGCCGGCCAGCCCTCGACCAACCGCCAGGGCACCGGTCCCGCGATGACGCTGGGCCTGTGCGGCGGGCTGGCGCTGAAAGCCGCCGGCTTCGTCACCCTCTCGCAGATCGAGCAGGGCGTCTTCTGGGTGGTGATCTCCTATCTGCTGCCGCTCGCCGCCATAGCCCTGAACAGCGTGCTGATCTGGCGCAATTTCGACCTCGCCGGCTGGGCGCCGCTGCAACAGGCGACGACCGCCCTGCAGGACGGCTATGCCGCCCTGTTCGGCCGGCGCCGGGCCGCGGGGGCCGCCCGATGAGGAACTGGACCCTCAACCGCTATTTCTTCCGCCTGTATGTCGTCAGCTTCCTGTCGACGCTGCTGACGGTCTTCGCGCTGATCTACCTGATCGACCTGATTGAGGTGAGCCGTCGCAGCCGCTTCGAGGATCTCGGCTTCGGCGCGACCGCTCTCTTCTCGTTGCTGCGGGTGCCGAGCTTCATCGGCCAGGCCTTCCCCTTCATCGTCCTGTTCTCGTCGATCTATACGCTCCTGACCCTCAACCGGCGTCTGGAGCTGGTGGTGGCGCGCGCCTCCGGCGTCTCGATTTGGCAGATCCTCCTGCCCTTCGTGGTGGGCTCGTTCCTGATCGGGATCGTGGCGACCTTCGTCTACAATCCGCTGACCGCCTATACGAAGACCCTGTCCGAGGACATGCAGACCACCATGACCGCGGGCGGCGACGTCTCGAGTTCGGACCGCGTGCCGTGGCTTCGTCAGGAGGGCGACGGAGTCCAGTCGATCCTCGGCGCCAAGACGGTGGCGCGCGGCGGCACGGTTCTCGGCGACATCACCGCTTTCGTCATGAACGACGAGGGCATCGTGAAGGAGCGCATCGACGCGGCGCGCGCGGTTCTCAACGACGAGTACTGGCTTCTGGAAAAGCCGCGGGTGACGCGGGTCGGCTACCGGCCGGAATTCCCGCAGGAGTACAAGCTTCCCACCAGCCTGCGCCCCGAATATGTCGAACAGCGGATCGCCGATCCCGAGGCGATCTCCATCTGGCAGCTCGGTTCGAAGATCGACGTTGCCGCAAGTCTGGGCTTTAACACCGACGCCTTCCGGATGCAGTACCACACGCTGGTGGCGCAGCCGGCCCTGTTCATCGCCATGACTTTGCTCGCCGCGACCGTCGCCACGAGGTTTTCGCGCACGGGCCAGTCTGGTAGGACGATTGCGGGCGGTGTAATGGCCGGATTCGTGCTTTACGTCGTCACGTTCTTGGCGAAAGCTCTCGGAAGCAATGACGTGGTACCACCGGTTATGGCAGCGTGGTTTCCGGTCTTGGCGGCAGGATTGTCTGGGGTGACGATCCTGCTCCATCAAGAGGATGGTTGAGTATGGTTGCGAGGGGGGCCAGTCGCGCAGAACGCCGCGACGCGCAGGCCGGCATACGGGCGGTTCTCCTTGCGGGAACAGCCATTTGCGGCCTCGGCTTCGGGGGCCAGGCAGCGTGGGCACAGGCGGTCATTCCGGCCGACATGTCAGTGCCGGACGACGCCCAGATGTTCCTGGAAGCCGATACCGTCACCTACAATACCGACAACTCGATCGTCACCGCTTCCGGCGGTGTGCGGATCGACTATGGCAGCTACAAGCTGGTCGCCCGGAACGTCACCTATGACCAGAACACCCGTCGCCTGGTGGCTTCGGGCGATGTGGAATTGCAACAGCCCGACGGAAATAAGGTCTACGCGGACAGCATCGACATCACCGATGATTTCCGCGATGGCTTCGTCAAGGCGCTGCGGATCGAGACCCCGGACAACACCCGTTTCGCCGCCCGTGACGCCGTGCGTCAGGACGGCAGCGTCACCACCTTCCAGCAGGGCGTCTACACGGCCTGCGAAACCTGCCGCGAAAACCCGGATCGGGCGCCGCTCTGGCAGGTGAAGGCCCGCAGGATCGTCTGGGACCAGACCGAGAAGGAAGTGCGCTACTACGGCGCCAAGTTCGAGCTGCTCGGCGTGCCGATAGCCTACATGCCGTACTTCCAGTCGCCGGACCCGACGGTCAAGCGCAAGACCGGTTTCCTGACCCCGACCTTCAAGTCGTCGAGCAATCTCGGCTACGGCCTGCGCACCCCGTATTTCATCGACATTGCCGACGACAAGGACGTGACCCTGTCCGGCACCTACTACACCAAGCAGGGTTTCCTGGCCGAGGCCGAGTACCGCCAGGCCTTCGAGAACGGCTTCTTCACGCTGCAGGCCGCCGGCATCAGCCAGAACGACCCGGACGCCTTTGCCGGCGACAACGTCTACAACACGACGACCGGCGAACTCACCAGAGCCTCCCCCGACTTCGACAACACCGAACGCGGCATGATCGGCTCGAAGGCGCAGTTCGCCCTCAGCGAGCGCTGGACGCTCGGCTGGGACGTCATGGTGCAGTCGGACGAGAACTTCTCCGCGACCTACGAGATCCCCGGCTACGGCGACACCGTGAAGACGTCGGAGATCTATCTGACCGGTCTCGGCGACCAGAGCTATTTCGACCTGCGCGGCCAGAAGTTCCAGTACCAGTCGGTCGACCCGGATGCCGCCGACACCCAACCGCTGGTGGCGCCGAGCTTCGACTATGAGCGCATCGAGCAGGAAAGCGTTCTCGGCGGCGAAGTGAAGCTGGAGATGAACGTCGCGTCGCTGCACCGCGACGACGGTTCCGTCAACCCGATCTGTGCGACCTCGCTCTACCTCGTCAACGACATGTACGAGGCCTGCCGGGCACCTTCCGCCGGTCAGAGCCAGTATCGGACGGATCTCCTGCGCTACAACGCATTAGAGGGAGATTACACACGGGTATCGACGGATATGGCGTGGCGTAACGCATATACGATGCAATCCGGTTTGGTACTGACTCCAATGGCGTCGGCTCGCGGCGATTTTTATGCTGCCGACATGTATGCGAGCGGCTTTAATAATACCTACGGTCCTCAGGGCGTCCTGTCGCTGGACGATACCGGCACGCGCGGCATGGCGACCGCGGCGATGGAAGCGCGCTACCCCTATCTGATCGAGACCGCCGATTCCTCGCATGTGATCGAGCCGATCGGCCAGGTCATCCTGCGGCCGGACGAGCAGAAGATCGGCCTTCTGCCCAACGAGGACGCGCAGACGCTGGTGTTCAACACCGCCAATCTGTTCGCGCTCGACAAATTCTCCGGCTACGACCGGATCGAGGGCGGCTCGCGCGCCAATGTCGGCGTCAAATACGCCGGCAGTTTCGACGGCGGCTACTCGGTCAACGCGGTGTTCGGCCAGTCCTACCATCTGGGCGGCGTGAACTCCTTCGCGCAGACCGATCTGGCGCTGGTCGGCTACGATTCCGGTCTGGAGACCGACCGTTCCGACTATGTCGGCTCGATCGCCGTCGGCACGCCGATCGGCATCACCTTCGGCACCCAGGCGCGATTCGACGAAGAGAGCTTCGCGGTCCGGCGCACCGACGTCTTCGGAACCTACGGCTCGTCCGACGCCACCGCGACGGTGACCTACACCAACATCGACGCCCAGCCGATCTATGGCTCGATCGAGGATCGCAGCCAGATCACCGGTTCGGGCACCCTGAAATTCGCAGAGAACTGGAGCGCCTTCGGTTCGGTCGGCTACGACATCAAGAACCAGTCGGTGGTCGAGAAGACCTTCGGCATCGGCTATGCCGACGAGTGCTTCAGCCTGCTCGTCTCCTACCAGGATACGGTGAACCGCTATTCGCAGGAATCGGATTCCTCGCGGCTGATGTTCACCATCGGGCTCCGCACGATTTCCGATTTCGGCTATTCCTACGATCTCGGCGACGACGGCTGACATCCGTTCGCCCCGCCGCCGGGTGAACGGCCGACCAGATCACGGTTTCGCCAAAGCTGCACGCTACGAGCAGTCCGGACTTGCAGGCGAAACGGCTTTGCGGGAGCCTTGCCCTGTGCGACATCCGGGCGGATGGTCGCCATGAGCGGGCGAAGGACAGGGCGCGGGAGCGGGACGCGCCACCATTCAGGGAGTTGAAGCAGTCATGATCGTTGGAAACGTCGCCAGACGCGCGGCCCTCGCATTCGTCCTTGCCGGGTCGGCCGCGGCCACGCTGCCCGCCACCACCGTATCGGTACAGGCCGCCAGCGAGATCAAGGCGGTGGTGAACGGCATGCCGATCACCAGCTACCAGATCCGCCAGCGGGCCGCCTTCCTGAAGCTGCGCCGCGTCGGCGGCAATGCCACGCAGAAGGCGACCGACGAGCTGATCGACGAGGCGCTGAAGAAGCAGGAGATCGGGCGCCGCGGCATCGCCATTCCGGACGAGGCGGTTGACGAGGCCTTCGGCCGCTTCGCCGCCGAGAACAAGCTGACCCGCGAGCAGCTCGGACAGGTGCTGTCGCGCGCCGGTTTCTCGTCGGATGGCTTCAAGGACTACATCCGCGTGCAGATGGGCTGGGGCCAGGCCGTCCAAGCCAACATGCGCAGCACCGAGCGGTTGAGCGAGCAGGACGTGGTCCAGCGCATGCTGGCCCAGGGCGGCGAAAAGCCGAGCACCACCGAATACACGCTCCAGCAGGTGATCTTCGTCATCCCCGACGCCCAGCGTTCGGCCCTCATGGCGCAGCGCAAGCGCGAGGCCGAGAGCATGCGTTCGCGCTTCCGCTCCTGCGATTCCACCTACGAATTCGCCAAGGGCCTGCGTGACGTGACCGTCCGCGACCTCGGCCGCGTCGCCCAGCCGGAACTGCCGCCGCGCTGGAAAAAGGACATTCAGGCGACCTCCGTCGGGCGCGCCACCCCCGCCCAGGCCACCGAGCGCGGTGTCGAGTTCATCGCCGTGTGCAACACCCGCAACATCTCCGACGACAAGGCCGCGGCTCTCGTCTTCCAGGCACGCGAGATGGAAAAACTAGGCGAACAGGCCGAACCCGACGCAGCCTATCTGAAGAAGCTGCGCGACAGGGCTCAGATCGTTCGCCGCTAAGGGGCAGCTCATGCGGGATTTTGCGATGGATGCACCGATCGCGGTGACGCTCGGCGATCCGTCGGGCGTCGGCCCGGACATCGTGATCGCCATCCATGGCGACCACCGGGCCGATCTGCCGCCCTTCTTCGTGATCGGCGATCCCGACGTCCTCGCCGCGCGAGCCCGCCGTTTCGGCCGGGAGCTGGCCATCGCGATGATCCACAATCCGGCGGAAGCGCATGATGTGCCTGCCGGCGCCCTGCCCGTCCTGCCGCTGGTCAACCGCCAGACCGATGCGCCCGGCAAGACCGATCCGGCCAATGCCGCCGGAACGATCGAGGCGATCGACCGGGCGACGGCACTGGTGCTGGAGGGGAGCGCCGCTGCGGTCGTGACCGGACCGATCGACAAGAAGGCGCTCTACGACGCCGGCTTCCACCATCCGGGCCATACCGAATATCTGGCGCATCTGTGCCAGTTGCGGCTCGGACGTCCCTTCACGCCGGTCATGCTGCTGACCGGTCCGGACCTCTCCTGCGTCCCCGTGACCATCCATATCCCCATCGCCGACGTGCCGGCACAGCTCACTGCGGAGCTGATCGAGACGACCTGCCGGATCGTCGCCGCGGACTACAGCGCCCGCCTCGGCATTGCGCGCCCTCGCCTGGCGATCGCCGGTCTGAACCCGCATGCCGGCGAGAAGGGTGCGATCGGCACCGAGGACGAGACGGTGATCCGCCCGGCCGTCGCGCGCCTGCGCGCCGCCGGCATCGACGCGGTCGGGCCGCTGCCCGCTGACACGATGTTTCATCCCGAGGCCCGGGCCCGCTACGACGTCGCCGTCTGCATGTATCACGACCAGGCGCTGATCCCGGCCAAGACGCTGGCCTTCGACCAGACGGTGAACGCCACCCTCGGCCTGCCGATCATCCGGACATCTCCCGATCACGGCACGGCCGCCGACATTGCCGGCTCGGGCGACGCCCGACCCGACAGCTTCCTCGCGGCGATCCGGCTGGCCGGTCGCATGGCCGAGGTCGGCACGGGTGCAGGCAGCGCCGCGACGGCCAACGCGTGAGCCCCATCGACAGCCTGCCGCCCCTGCGTGCGGTCCTGGAAGAGCATGGTCTCGATCCCAAGCGCAGCCTCGGCCAGAACTTCCTTCTCGATCTGAACCTCACCGGTCGGATCGCTCGCCAGGCACTGCCGCTGGAGGGGGCGACAATCGTCGAGGTCGGCCCCGGTCCCGGCGGCCTGACCCGTGCGCTGCTCGCCGAAGGTGCGTCGCGTGTCGTGGTCATCGAGAAGGACAGCCGCTGCATTCTGGCGCTCGAGGCCATCGCGGCGCACTATCCCGGCCGGCTGGAGATCCGCCGCGCCGATGCGCTGGACTTCGATCTGGCGGAGGTTGCACGCCCCGCCGGCGCCGACGCGCTGAAGATCGTCGCGAACCTGCCCTACAATGTCGGAACGCAGCTGCTGCTCAACTGGATCGCGACGCCGCAATGGCCGCCGATCTGGTCGAGCCTGACCCTAATGTTCCAGCGCGAGGTGGCCGAACGCATCGTCGCGGTGCCCGGCTCGAAGCATTACGGCCGTCTCGGCGTGCTCGCCGGGTGGCGGACGCAGGCCAAGATCCTCTTCGACGTGCCGCCGGAAGCCTTCACGCCGCCGCCCAAGGTCACCTCCTCGGTGATCCAGCTCCGGCCGCGCGCCGAGCCGGAGGCGGCGAGCCTGGCAGCCCTCGAACGCGTGACCGCAGCCGCCTTCGGCCAGCGCCGCAAGATGCTGCGTCAGAGCCTGAAGAGCCTTGGCGGCGAAGCGCTTCTCGTGGCGGCGGACATCGATCCGCAGCGCCGGGCCGAAACCCTTTCGATCAGCGAATTCGTTCGCCTTGCCAACAGGTTGGACTAGCCGGCTGACTCGGATTGTCAGCCGGTGACGGGCGCAAGCGCCGGTCTCAGCAGACGGTCTGGGAGAGAAGTTCGGCGGTGAAGTCGAACAGGCCGGGCCGCCGGTCGCGGCGCAGCCGCTCGGCGTTGATGATCGACCGCACGGCCGAGAACGCCTTGTCCAAATCCTCGTTGACGACGACGTAGTCATAGTCGCGCCAGCGCTCGATTTCGACCTTGGCGTTCTTCAGACGGACCGCGATGGTCTCGCCGGAATCCTCGGCGCGCCGCAGGAGGCGGGTCTTCAGTTCGGTCATGGACGGCGGCAGGATGAACACCGAGACGACGTCCGCCTTGGCCTGCTCCTGCAGTTGCAGCGCGCCCTGATAGTCGATGTCGAACAGCATGTCGCGACCGTCGCGCATGGCCTTTTCGGCCGCCGCCCGGGGCGTGCCGTAGAAATTGCCGTGGACCTCGGCCCATTCCAAGAGCGCGCCCCCGTCACGCAGCCGCTCGAACTCGGCGCGGTCGATGAAGCGATAATGCACGCCGTCGATCTCGCTGGCCCGCCGCTTGCGCGTGGTCACGCTGACCGAGAGCTGGAAGCCGGGATCGGACTCCAGGAGATTGCGCGCGATGGTCGACTTGCCGGCGCCGGACGGTGACGACAGCACCAGCATCAGCCCACGGCGTGCGATCGGCGCCCCCGATTCCGTTTCGAAAATCGACGTCATTCTATGTTCTGCACCTGCTCACGGAATTGATCGACCGCCACCTTCAGTTCCAGTCCGATGGCGGTCAGCGAAGTCGCATTCGACTTGGAGCAGACCGTATTCGATTCGCGGTTCAATTCCTGCGACAAAAAATCGAGGCGCCGGCCGATCGGCCCGCCGGCAGACAGCAGCGCCCGCGCCGCGGCCACATGGGTCTGCAGCCGGTCGATCTCCTCGCGGATATCGGCGCGGGCGGCGATCATCGCCGCCTCCTGGTGCAGGCGCTGTTCGTCGAGCCGCTCGTCGGCGCCCATCAGTTCGGCCACCTGCGCGCGCAGTCGCTCCCGGCAGGCCTCGATGCTGCGGGACGGGTCGGCCTCGGCCGCATTGGCCAGCCGTTCGATCTCGGCGAGCCGTTCGGAGAGAATATCGGCAAGGGCCGCGCCCTCGGCCTGCCGCGCGGCCACAAGGCTCTCGACAGCGGCGTCAAAGGTCGTCCTGGCGGCAGCGAGCTGCGCCTCGCGCTCCTCGGGGTCGAGGCGGCTCTCGGCGACCTCGACGATCCCCTTGATCGCCAGGATGCCGTCGGCGCTCGGCGGGCCGGCGTGACCATCGGCGACCAGCCGGCTGGACAGCGCCAGAAGCTGGCCGAGCATCGCATCGTTGATGGTAAAGGCCGGCGCCGTCTCGTCGCGCCGGATCTGGAGATTGGCCTGGATGTTGCCGCGGCTCAGCCAGGTGGCGGCTGCGCGCTTCAGATCCGCCTCGATCGCCTCGAAGCCCTGCGGCAAACGCAGCCGCAGGTCGAGCCCCTTGCCGTTGACCGAACGCAGCTCCCAGACGAACTCGGCGCCGGCCTGCGTCGACTCGTGGCGGGCAAAACCCGTCATGCTCTGCACCGGCATCGCGGTTCTCCCCCTCGCGCCGCCGGGAACGGCGGCGTTGCTACTGCTCGGCCCGGTTCTGGCGCTCCAGCGCACGGTAGTCGCGGACGTTGCGATTGTGCTCGTCCAGCGTCTCGGCGAAGACATGGCCGCCGGTGCCGTCGGCCACGAAGTAGATGTCCTTGGTCTCCAGCGGATTGGCGACCGCCTCCAGCGCGGCCCTGCCGGGCAGCGCGATCGGACCGGGTGGCAGACCCTTGATCTTGTAGGTGTTGTAGGGCGTGTCGCTGTCGATGTCGGACTGGGTCACCGGCTTGCCGGACGGTTTGCCCGCGCCGCCATAGACGCCATAGAGGAATGTCGGGTCCGACTGCAGGCGCATGCCCTTGCGCAGCCGGTTGACGAACACCGAGGCGACATGCGGACGCTCGCCGGCGATGCCGGTCTCGCGCTCGACGATCGAGGCGAGGGTCAGGAACTGGCCGATATCGTCGATCGGCAGGTCGTCGGCCCGGGTCTCCCAGATCTCTGCGACGAGCTTGTTCTGCGCCTCGCGCATCCGCCTGACGATTTCCTTGCGGGTCAGGCCGCGCTGGAACAGGTAGGTGTCGGGCATCAGCGTGCCTTCCGGCACCATCTCCGGCATGTCGCCGGTCAGGGACGGCTCGGCGGCAATCCGCTCGAAGGCCCGTTCCGCCGTCCAACCTTCCGGAATGGTCACCGAATGCATGATGGAGCGTCCCTCGCGGAGCTTCTCCATTACCTCGCGCATCGAGGTGCCCGGGGCGAAGGCGTATTCGCCGGCCTTCAGGTCACCCGCAGTCCCGGCGAAGCGCACCCCGTATTCGAAGACGGTGGCGTCGCTGATGACGCCTTCCCGCTCGAGCCCGCTGGCAATCGTCTGCAAGCCGCTGTTGCGCGGCACGACATAGGTGGTCTCGGCCTGCAGCGGGCCGGCGCCCTCGAACTGGCCGACGCCCCAATAGATCAGCGCACCGGCCGCGAGCATCACGAAGAGCGCGGCCGACAGGCAGAAATTCAGGAAGATGACGAGCTGGTTGCGGGAAGCCCGCGAGCGTTTGCGCGCCGGAGCCGGACCCCGGCCACGACGGCCCTTGCCTGAGCGAGCGCCCTCGCCGCGTTCGTCGGTCACCGCATACCCCCGAATGAAATTGCCTCGTGGCTGCCGAAGCACCATCGGATTGTGGCGAAAGCCCGAACGGCAGCGGCGGCATCATGCGCCGCCGCCATCGTTGTCAGTCGGCCACGCGTCGCAGCACGAGCGAAGCATTGGTGCCGCCGAAGCCGAAGGAGTTCGACAGCGCCACGTCGATGCGCTTTTCGCGCTTCTCGTGCGGAACGAGATCGATCTTGGTCTCCACCGACGGATTGTCGAGATTCAGCGTCGGCGGTGCGACATTGTCGCGGATCGCCAGCGCCGAGAAGATCGCCTCGACGGAGCCCGCCGCACCGAGCAGATGCCCGATCGCGGATTTGGTGGACGACATCGTGATGCCGCTGGCGGCATCGCCGACCACCCGCTCGATCGCCCTGAGCTCGATCTCGTCGCCCAGCGGCGTCGAGGTGCCGTGCGCGTTGACATAGTCGAGCTCGGACGGCTGCACGCCGGCCCGCTTCATCGCCGCCGACATGCAGCGGAACGCGCCGTCGCCGTCGGAGGCCGGAGCCGTGATGTGATAGGCGTCGCCCGACATGCCGTAGCCAATGACCTCGGCGTAGATTTTCGCGCCGCGCGCCTTGGCGTGCTCGTATTCTTCCAGAACGACCACACCGGCACCCTCGCCCATGACGAAGCCGTCACGGTCGCGGTCATAGGGCCGGGAACCGGCCGTCGGGTTGTCGTTGAAGTGGGTGGACAGCGCCTTGCAGGCGGCAAAGCCGGCCATTGCGAGGCGGCCGACCGGTGATTCCGCACCGCCCGCCACCATCACGTCGGCGTCGCCGAGCGCGATCAGTCGCGACGCGTCGCCGATCGCATGCGCGCCGGTCGAGCAGGCCGTGACCACCGAATGATTCGGGCCCTTCAATCCATTGCGGATCGACACATGGCCTGAGGCCAGGTTGATCAGGCTGCCGGGAATGAAGAACGGGCTGATGCGCCGGGGGCCCTTCTCGGCCAGGATCAGCGACGTGCGCTCGATCCCCTGGAGGCCGCCGATCCCCGAACCGATCAGAACGCCGGAAGCGATCTGGTCCTCGTAGGTCTCGGGATGCCAGTTGGCATCGTCGAGGGCCTCGGACGCAGCTGCGACAGCGTAGATGATGAAGTCATCGACCTTGCGCTGCTCCTTCGGCTCCATCCAGTGGTCCGGATCGAAGGTGCCGTCCTGGCCGTCGCCGCGCGGAATCTGCCCGGCGATCTGACACGCCAGGTCGTCGACCTGGAAGTTGTCGACACGCTTCAGGCCGCTTTCGCCGTTCAGCAGACGTTTCCATGTGACGCCGGCACCCGCCCCGAGGGGCGTGACCATGCCGACGCCTGTAATGACTACTCGTCTCATCAATCGCTCTTCGCCCAGGCGGTTAGGCCGCCCGATTGGGTCAGGCCTGGTTCTTCTCGATGAACTTGACCGCGTCGCCGACCGTCAGGATGGTCTCGGCGGCATCATCGGGAATCTCGACGCCAAACTCTTCCTCGAAAGCCATGACGAGCTCGACCGTATCGAGGCTGTCGGCGCCCAGATCGTCGATGAAGCTCGCGTTGTCCGTGACCTTCTCCTGCTCGACGCCCAGGTGTTCGACGACGATCTTCTTCACTCGCTCAGCGGTATCGCTCATTGTCAGTCCTCTATTGCGATTGGTTTCGCCGCTTTCGTTAGACGTGGCACGACGCATTATCAAGCGTTGTGGTCATCCTCGTCGCGGCCAGTCCGCAGGCAACGACAGCGGAAAATTCGAAGTGCCGGCGCATAGCATGCCCTGCCGCGGTGGCCAAGCGGCCAGCGGCGGGGCAGCCGTGCCCTCAGATCATGGCCATGCCGCCGTTGACGTGCAGGGTCTGGCCGGTGACGTAGCCGGCCTCGTTGGACGCCAGATACACCGCCGATGCGGCGATTTCGTCGGCTTCGCCCATGCGCTTCATCGGGATCGCCCCCATGATCGCGTCCTTCTGCTTGTCGTTCAGCTTCTCGGTCATGGCGCTGGCGATGAAGCCCGGCGCGATGCAGTTCACCGTCACCGAGCGCGAGGCGATTTCCTGGGCAAGCGATTTCGACAGGCCGATCATGCCCGCCTTCGCCGCACAATAATTCGCCTGGCCGGGATTGCCGGTGACGCCGACGATCGAGGTGATGTTGATGATTCGCCCGAAGCGGCGGCGCATCATCGGATGGGTCACGCCGCGCGTCAGGCGGAACGCCGCCGTCAGATCGACCTCCAGCACCGCGTCCCAGTCCTCGTCCGACATGCGCACGAACAGCCCGTCGCGGGTGATGCCGGCATTGTTGACCAGGATATCGACGCCCTGCATCTCGGCCTCGGCGGTTTCGGCCAACCGCTTCTGCTCGGCCCGGTCGGACAGATCGGCGGGAAACACCATCGCTCGCTCGCCCAGCGAAGCGGCCAGGTTGTCCAGCTTCTCGCGTCGGGTGCCGTGCAGGCCCACGGTCGCACCGGCGCCGTGCAGGGCGCGGGCGATCGCCTCGCCGATGCCGCCGCTGGCGCCGGTCACGAGCGCCTTGCGCCCGGTCAGATCGAACATGTCGGATTCCCTCCGTTATGGTCTGCTCCGCAGCGCCAGGCGCCTGCGGCTCTCTCTAGATAGGATGATCAGCCGGCGGTGAAAGCGCGGACATCGTCCGCGGTGCCGATGGCGCGCCCTTCGAGGCTGCGATCGATTCGGCGCGCGAGCCCGGTCAGGACCTTGCCGCTGCCGATCTCGACCAGCGAATTCACGCCGTTGGCCGCCAGCCATTCGATGCTTTCGCGCCAGCGCACCTGGCCCGTCACCTGCCGCACCAGCCGCTCGCGGATCTCGGCGGGGTCGGAAGTCGGTCCGGCCGTCACGTTGGTCACGACGGGAACGCGCGGAACCAGGATCTCGGCATCGGCCAGCGCCTCTGCCATGCGATCGGCCGCCGGCTGCATCAGCCGGCAGTGGAAAGGCGCGGACACCGACAGCGGCAGCGCACGCTTGGCGCCCCGCTCCTGCGCCAGCGCAATCGCACGGTCGATCGCCGCAGCATTGCCGGAAATGACGATCTGGCCGCCGCCATTGTCGTTGGCCGGCTCGCAGACTTCGCCCTCGGCGGCGTCCTCGCAGAGCTTGGCGACCGCCTCGGCGTCGAGGCCGATGATCGCCGCCATCGAGCCCGCACCGCTCGGCACGGCCTCCTGCATGGCATTGCCGCGGATGCGCAGCAGCTTCGCCGTCTGTCCGATCGACAGCGCGCCGACCGCGGCGTGTGCCGAATATTCGCCGAGCGAGTGGCCGGCGACATAAGCCGCCGTCTCTACCGAGAAGCCTTCGGCCTCCAGGGCGCGGATCGCCGCCATCGACACCGCCATCAGGGCCGGCTGGGCATTCTCGGTCAGCGTCAGCCGGTCCTCGGGTCCCTCGAAGATCAGCTCCGACAGCTTTTCGCCGAGCGCCTCGTCGACCTCGTCGAAGACGGCACGGCTGGCCTCGAAGCTGTCATAGAGAGTGCGGCCCATGCCGACGCTCTGACTGCCCTGTCCCGGAAAGACCAGTGCGGTGGTCATGCGGCTCTCCCTTGTGTTGCTGGTTGCAAAACGAGTGCAGGCAATGGTTTGGTCAAGCCCGTCCTGTCAAGCAGGCGGCCCGATCCGTGCTGGAGCCCGGGCGCGAAAGCCCGGCCGACGCGCGGCGCCCGCGTGGCAAATGTCCGCCGGGACTTGCCAAACGCCGCGCAAGCGGGTAGTGGCACCCTCCTCATTGTCCGGGTCTCAGCTGGGGGCTGAACGGAAAGCTGTCGATGTCGTCGACAACAGATGCCAAAAGGTATCGGTTTCCCGTGTCTCCGCTCTCGACCGTTCTTGTACTGACGCCTTTCCGATCGTCCTGCTTCCCGCGGGTTTCGCACGAAAGTCGTTGAGGCTTAGCCGCTGTACCCGGGCGAATGCGAACGTGAAACGGAAAGGCGATAGCGCATGGCTCTGTACGAGCACGTATTTCTCGCGCGCCAGGATATCTCGAACCAGCAGGTCGAGCAGCTCGTCGAGCAGCTCCGCGGCATTCTCGAGACCAATGGCGGCAAGATCGGCAAGGTGGAAAACTGGGGTCTGAAGACCCTCACCTTCCGCATCAAGAAGAACCGCAAGGCGTATTACACGCTGATGAACATCGACGCCCCGTCGGCGGCGGTGCAGGAGATGGAGCGCCAGATGCGCTTCAACGAAGACATCCTGCGCTACATGACGATCCGCGTGGAAGAGCACGAGGAAGGCCAGTCGGCCATGATGCAGAAGCGCGACGATCGTCCGCGCCGTGGCGATCGTGGCGACCGCCCGCGTCGTGACCGCGAAGACGGCCCGCGCCGCGACCGCGACGACGACCGTCCCCGCCGCCCCCGCGACACCGATTCGGAGTAAGCCAAGATGGTCGATATCGCCCAGCTTCCCACCCGCCGGCCCTTCCATCGCCGTCGCAAGTCCGACCCGTTCGCCGGCACCGATTCGCCGAAGATCGACTACAAGGACGTACGTCTCCTGCAGCGCTACATTTCCGAGCGTGGCAAGATCGTGCCGTCGCGCATCACGGCCGTGTCGCAGAAGAACCAGCGGGCTCTTGCCCAGGCCATCAAGCGTGCGCGCTTCCTCGGCCTTCTGCCCTACGTCCTGAAGTAGGACCGACCACATCTCCGGCGGCGCTCATGGCGCCGCCGGCTTTCCGGACGCATCAGGCGGCGCCGGAATGACGGGACGACAGCCGGCATGGTGCCGCGACCGTCCGCCAAGCCGAGTTGGGGCATCTGGCCTCTAACTGCCACGAGCAGGACAGCGAACGAGTTCATGCAGCCCACCGCCATCATCATCGCGATCATATCCGGCCTTGCCAGCGCGCTGCTGTTCGCCGGTATCGTGCTGCAGTCGAGCTCCGCCGTCAGCCTTGCGCTGGCCGCCCCCATTCCCATCGCCATTGCCAGCCTCGGCTGGGGATCGACCGCCGGTTTCGTCTCCGCCGCCGTCGCCACCGCGGCGATCTATGCCATCGCCCAGTCCGTGCCGAGCGCGCTGACGCTGCTCGCCTCCATGGCGCTGCCGACGGCCGTCGCCGGTCATCTCGTCGGGCTGGCCCGCCCGCTGGCCGACGATGCGCCGCGCCCGCTGGGTGCCGCGAACGCCGCCCCGCCCCTCGACTGGTATCCGCTGTCGCGCGTGCTCATGGCGATCACGCTGATGGCGGTCGGCTCCTGCATCTTTCTCGGCTGGTATCTCGGCTTCGACCCCGAGGACTTCATCCCGGCTGTCGTCGACGCCCTGCGCCAGAGCGGCGGCGCCATGGACACGGCGACCGACGACGAGCGCCGCGCCATCGCGCAGCTGATCATCGGCCTCGTTCCCTTCGTCCAGCCGGCCGTCCTGGCGATCTCGCTGATCGTCGGGCTGTATCTCGGCGCCGCCATCGTGCGCGTGTCGGGCCGCCTGCCGCGGCCGAAGGACGACATTCCGACAAGCGCGCAGCTGCCGCAGATCAGCCTCGTCATCTTCGCGGTGGCCGCCGGCGCCGCTTTCGCGGGCGGCACGATCGGCCTCCTCGGCGACGTGCTCCTCGGTGGCTTCGCCGCCGCCTTCACGCTGGTCGGGCTCGCGGCACTGCATCGCCGAACCCGCGGACGCCAGGGCCGTTTTCTGGTCCTGTTCTCCAGCTATGCGGCGTTGATCCTGCTTTCCTTCCCGATCGTCCTGTTTCTGGCGATGGGGATCTACGAAACCTGGCGGCGCCCGGACGATCCGGCACCGACCGGTCGCAACTGATCCAAGAACCAAACCTCCTGAAAGGACAGACCAATGGACGTCATTCTTCTCGAACGCATCGCCAAGCTCGGCCAGATGGGCGAGACCGTGAAGGTTCGCGACGGCTTCGCCCGCAACTTCCTGCTGCCGTCGGGCCGTGCGCTGCGCGCCAACGAAGCCAATGCGGCGCGCTTCGAAGCGCAGAAGGACCAGCTCATCGCGCGCAACGAAGAGCGCAAGGCCGAAGCACAGGGCGTAGCCTCCTCGCTCAACGGCAAGAGCTTCATCGTCGTGCGCCAGGCCGGTGAGACCGGTCAGCTCTACGGTTCGGTCTCCACCCGCGACATCGCCGACCTGCTCGCAGCGGCCGACTTCAAGGTCAACCGCAACGACATCCAGCTCAACCAGCCGATCAAGACCATCGGCGTGCACCCGATCACGATCGCGCTGCATCCCGAGGTCGACGTCAGCATCTCGATCAATGTCGCCCGTTCGCAGGACGAAGCCGAGCGCCAGGCGCGCGGTGAAGACCTGACCTCCGCCGATGCGATCTACGGCATCGACGAGGAAGAGGAAGAGCTGGACGAGGACGAGCTGGACGGCGAGGAAGTCGAAGCCGGCGAGACCGACGAAGCGACCGCAGAGTCCGACGAGACCAACTGATCGGCAGTCGCCGGCGGGCCCTGCCCGCGCCGGCGATTCGCAGCGACACGTAACGAGAGGGGCCGGCATTGATTGCAGGCCCCTCTTGCGTTGGGATCGGGCCCTCTTCCCATCGCGCTGCAGGCTCATAAGATAAGGAAGGCAGTGCATACCAAGCGATAAGTTCCCGTGACGCCGCGAGCCGTCAGGCTCAGGCCGACGCAGGAGTGGTGACATGAACCGCATACTCGCGACGTATCTGAAGCATCTTCTCGTCTTCGGCGATCTCACCGTGACCGACAGTGACGGCGGCGTGACCCGTTGGGGCGACGGCACCGGCGATCCGGTGCATCTGCGCTTCAACACGGCCGCCGCCGAACGCGGCGTGGCGATCAATCCCGGCCTGAAATTCGGCGAAGCCTACATGAACGGCGGCGTCGACATCACCGAGGGCACGATCTTCGACATGCTGGCGCTGGTGTTCCGCAACGCCGGCAACAAGGCCCAGAACGAGCCCTGGATGCGGGCGATCGCCCGGCTGCGCCTGATCTATCGCCGGGTGATCCAGAACAACACCCCGCAGCGCGCGCGCCGGAACGTCAAGCACCACTACGATCTGTCGTCGGAGCTCTACGACCTGTTCCTCGACGTGGACCGGCAATATTCCTGCGCCTATTTCGACCGGCCCGGCGCCGGGCTCGACGAGGCCCAGCTCGCCAAGAAGCGCCATATCGCCGCCAAGCTGGCCTTCGACCGGCCGGGACTGAAGACGCTGGACATCGGCTGCGGCTGGGGCGGCATGGGCCTGTATCTCGCGCGCCATCTGGACGCCGACGTCACCGGCATCACCCTTTCCGACGAGCAATTGGGCATCGCCCGGTCGCGGGCCGACGAGGCCGGGCTCTCCGACCATCTGCGCTTCGAGATCGCCGATTACCGCGACACCGCCGGCCCCTTCGACCGGATCGTCTCGGTGGGCATGTTCGAGCATGTCGGGGTCGACTTCTACGACGACTATTTCCGCCAGTGCGCCCGCCTCCTGGACGAGGACGGGGTGATACTGCTGCACACGATCGGGCGCTGGGACGAGCCGGCCAACACCAATGCCTTCATCAACAAGTACATCTTCCCCGGGGGCTATCTGCCGTCCCTGTCGCAGATCGCCCATTCCGTCGAGCGCGCCGGCCTGATCATCAGCGATGTCGAGGTGCTGCGGCTGCACTACGCCGAGACGATCCGCCACTGGCGCGACCGCTTCGCTGCGCGCCGCGACGAGGCCAAGGCGCTGTATGACGAGCGCTTCTGCCGGATGTGGGAGTTCTACCTCGCCGCCTCCGAAACCGCGTTCCGCTGGCAGGATTGCGTCGTCTTCCAGGTCCAGCTGACGAGGAAGGTCGACACCCTGCCGATTACCCGGGACTACATGCTGGAAGCCGAAGCCAGGCTGCGCGAACTGGAGCGGCGGGGCACCGTCCGACCCATCGCCGCCGAGCGGACCGAAATGGACCGGCAGGCCGCGGAATAGCCATCCCCGCCGAAGAGACAGCCGGCGCACCCGTCAACAGCTGCGCCGGTTATCCCCGATCTTATCCACCGTCACGCCGCCCATCGTGGCGGTTTCGCCGATGCGGATCGCTCGCCGCCGGATCGGCGTCGCGGGCGGTGCGAATCGCTGGCAGCGGACGGCCCTGTGGTGTAGTCAGAACGCTTCCTGAAGCGATGGCAGAGGTGACGCGGCATGGCGGATGCAGCGCGCAAGATGGACGACGACGCGGCGGCGCTCTATCGCGAGGCTCCGAGCAATATCGAGGCCGAGCAGGCGCTGCTGGGCGCCATGCTGGTCAACAACGACGCCTATTACGTCGTCCACGATTTCCTGAAGCCCGACCATTTCTTCGAGCCCCTGCACCGGGAGATTTTCGCCAAGACATCCGAGATGATCCGGATGGGCAAGATCGCCAATCCAGTGACGATCAAGACGTTCCTGGCCGCCGGCGACAAGGTCGGCGACCTCACCGTGGCGCAGTATCTCGCCCGTCTGGCCGCCGAAGCGACGACGATCATCAACGCCTCCGACTACGGCCGGGCGATCTACGACCTCGCCATCCGGCGCTCGCTGATCCGCATCGGCGAGGATGTCGTCAACATCGCCTTCGACGCGCCGCTGGATATGGAGCCCAAGGCGCAGATCGAGGACGCGGAGCGCCGGCTGTTCGAACTGGCCGAGACCGGCCGCTACGATGGCGGTTTCCAGTCCTTCACCGAAGCCGTGACCCTCGCCGTCGAGATGGCGACCGCCGCCAAGGACCGCGACGGCGGCCTGTCGGGCGTCTCGTCCGGCATCAGCGCCCTCGACCGCAGCATGGGCGGCCTGCAGGCGTCGGATCTGATCATCCTTGCCGGCCGGCCGGCCATGGGCAAGACCTCGCTTGCCACCAACATCGCCTTCAACATCGCCGCCGCCTACGAGCCGGCCGAGCAGGCAGACGGCTCCTTCAAGGCCAAGAACGGCGGCGTCGTCGGCTTCTTCAGCCTGGAAATGTCGGCCGAGCAGCTCGCCACCCGCATCATCTCCGAGCAGACGGAGATCTCCTCCTCGAAGATCCGGCGCGGCAACATCAACGATCAGGAACTGGTCAAGCTCGTCGGCTGCTCCGAGACCATGCAGCGGATCCCGCTCTATATCGACCAGACCGGTGGTATCTCGATCGCCCAGCTCTCGGCGCGGGCACGGCGCCTGAAACGCCAGCGCGGCCTCGACGTCATGGTCATCGACTATGTCCAGCTGATGCAGGGCTCGAGCCGCACCCAGGGTAACCGCGTGCAGGAGATCACCGAGATCACCACCGGCCTCAAGGCGCTGGCAAAGGAGCTGGCCGTCCCGATCATCGCCCTGTCGCAGCTCTCGCGTCAGGTGGAAAACCGCGACGACAAGCGACCGCAGCTCGCCGATCTGCGTGAGTCGGGCTCGATCGAGCAGGACGCCGACGTGGTGATGTTCGTGTATCGCGAGGAATATTACCTCGCCAACCGCGAGCCCAAGCCGGGCACGGACGACCATCTGAAATGGGAGCAGGCGCTGAACGAGACCCGCGGCAAGGCCGAGGTGATCATCGCCAAGCAGCGTCACGGCCCGACCGCAACGGTGCCCCTCGCCTTCCAGGCCGAATACACCCGCTTCACCGATCTCGCCGACGACAGCTATCTGCCGGAACGGTTCGAATAGCCGGTGCGGCCGTGACTGCTCCGCACCATTTTGGGCGCATGCCCGTGGTCGAGATCGACCGCGCGGCGCTGGCCGCCAACTGGGCCCTGCTGGCCGCACGCAATCCCGGCGCGCGCACCGGCGCCGCGGTCAAGGCCGACGGCTATGGTCTCGGCGCCGCCGAGACCGCCCGCACGCTCCAGGCTGCGGGCTGCCGCGACTTCTTCGTCGCCTGGGCCGAGGAGGGCCGGATCGTCCGGGCCGCGCTCGATGCCCTGACGCGTCCCGATGACGGCACCGCGCCGACGCGCATCTTCGTCCTGCAGGGGCTCGAACCCGCCGGCGTTCCCTTGCATCTCGACGCCGGTCTGACCCCGGTCCTCTCGACGCCCGGCGACATCGCTGTCTGGCGTGACGGTTTGAAGTTGGCCGGCCGGCGTGCCCCGGCGGCGATCCAGCTCGAGACCGGCATGAACCGGCTGGGGCTCGACCGCGCCGATGCCGAAGCCGCAGCTGACCTCGCCGCATCCGGTGAACTCGATCTGGCCCTGGTGATGAGCCACCTCGCCTCGGCCGACGAGCCGACGGACCAGAGCGCGCGGCAGCAGGCCCGGTTTCTGGAACTGGCCGCGCTGTTTCCCGGCGTGCCGCGATCGCTGGCCAATTCCGCCGCAGTGTTCCTCGGCAGCGAATTCGGCTTTGACCTCACCCGCCCCGGCATCGCCCTTTATGGCGGCGAGGCGGGGCCGGCTTCGCGCGGCGTCCTGCGGCCGGTCGCGCGCCTCACCGCGGCCATCCTGCAGATCCGCACCGCCAATGCCGGCGAGGCCGCCGGCTATGGCGCCGCTGCGCCGCTCCCCCGCGACACACGGATCGCGACGGTCGGCCTCGGCTATGCCGATGGCTACCACCGCGCCGCCTCGGGCGCAGGGGTGGTGGTGCGCGACGTGCGGCCCGGACCCCAGGCCGTCGTCGCCGGGCAGCGCGTGCCCGTCCTGGGACGCGTCTCGATGGATCTGACCCTTCTCGATGTCACCGATGTCCCGGACGACGCACTCGCGCCCGGCGATCGGGCCGAGTTCTTCGGCCCGAACCTGTCGATCGACGCGGTGGCAAATGCGGCCGGTACGATCGCCTATGAACTGCTGACCGGCCTCGGCACGAGGGTCGAGCGCCGCTGGCTCTAGCCGATCTGCCCCACGATCCACTGCTGCACCGTATCGGCCCCCAGCGTGAGAGCCGCCATGCCGAACCCCACGATCAGAAGCACCTGCATGGCGGCGATCGCCCAGAGCTGCGTGCGGAACGGTTCCTTGCGGGTCTTGTGGCGGATGATCTGCTGCGCCGCGATGGCTCCGACGCTGCCGCCCATCAGCGCGTAGCGCAGAAGCGTGCTCTCCGGCGTCCGGCGCACCCCGGCCCGCGCCTTGGTCTTGTCGAACACGAAGGCCCAGTAGGCGGCGATATTCACCGCCACGAGATAGAAACCGATGATCAGCATCGTCGCCTCGCGCTCAGGTTGCGGCCATCATCGCACCACGAGATTGCCGAACCCTTGCCGTGCCGACGATCGCTGGCCGGCACCAAAATCGCGGCTCGATGCCGGGTCGACCGTGGGCTTGTTTTTGTTTTGTTCTTGACTGACGGGGGCCTGGAAACCAAGAAGGCGCCATGGCCAAAGCGAAACCTTCCTTCATCTGCCAGAGCTGCGGCGCGGTCTATACGCGCTGGCAGGGCAAGTGCGAATCCTGCGGCGAATGGAACACCGTCGTCGAGGAGAACGCCTCCGGCGGCATCGGCGGCGGGCCCCAGCGCGGTCGCCGCAAGGGCACGCCCTCGGCGCTGCTGCCGCTGTCGGGCGAACTCGAAGAGGCGCCGCGCATCGTCTCCGGCATCGATGAGCTCGACCGGGCGACCGGCGGCGGCATCGTGCGCGGCTCGGCCCTCCTGATCGGCGGCGATCCCGGCATCGGCAAGTCGACGCTCCTGATGCAGACCGCCGCCGCCCTGTCACGGCGCGGGCACAGCGTCGTCTACGTCTCGGGCGAGGAAGCGGTGGCGCAGGTGCGGCTGCGCGCCCAGCGGCTCAACGCGGCCGATACCGACGTTCAGCTCATGGCCGAGACCAATGTCGAGGACATTCTGGCGACCCTTGCCGAAGCGCGGCGTCCTGACCTCGTCATCATCGATTCGATCCAGACCCTGTGGAGCGACCTCGCCGAATCGGCGCCGGGCACGGTGACCCAGGTGCGGGTCGGCGTGCAGGCGATGATCCGCTTTGCAAAGGCGAGCGGCGCCGCCGTCATCCTCGTCGGCCACGTTACCAAGGAAGGCCAGATCGCCGGCCCGCGGGTGGTCGAGCACATGGTCGATGCCGTCCTCTATTTCGAAGGCGAAGGCGGGCACCACTACCGCATCCTGCGCACCGTCAAGAACCGCTTCGGCCCGACCGACGAGATCGGAGTCTTCGAGATGGGCGATCTCGGCCTGCGCGAGGTGCAGAACCCGTCCGAGCTGTTCCTCGGCGAGCGCAACGAGAAGGCCGCCGGGGCCGCCGTCTTCGCCGGCATGGAGGGCACCCGGCCGGTGCTCGTGGAGATCCAGGCCCTCGTCGCGCCGTCGGCCCTCGGCACGCCGCGCCGTGCCGTCCTCGGCTGGGACCAGCCGCGGCTGGCCATGGTGCTGGCGGTGCTGGAGGCCCATTGTGGCGTGCGCCTTGGCCAGCATGACGTCTATCTCAACGTCGCCGGCGGTTTCCGCATTTCCGAGCCGGCGGCCGATCTGGCCGTCGCCGCGGCGCTGGTCTCCTCGCTCAGCGGCGCGCCCCTGCCCGCCGATTGCGTCTATTTCGGCGAGATCAGCCTGTCCGGCTCGGTGCGCCCGGTCGGCCAGGCGGCGCAGCGGCTGAAGGAGGCGGAAAAGCTGGGCTTCCGGCAGGCCGTCCTGCCGTCGGGCAGCCCCGACCTGCCGCGCACCCGCGACATGGTTGCCAACGAGATCGAGGCCCTGCCCGATCTTGTCGCGCGGGTCGCGGCGGGCGGCAATGGGAGCGAGGCTTGATTTTCCGGCAAGTCCCTAGTGTAAAACTGTCATGAAAAGCGCTACAGCGTGGGCGAGCGGGGCAGCCCGGACGATCCCGCGCCCGCCCGCACGATCCATATGCCTACGGGGCCATCCTTCATGACCGTCACGCTTCTCGATGCGATTCTCTTCGCGATCATGCTGGTCTCGGCGCTGCTCGCCATGGTCCGCGGCTTCTCGCGGGAGATCCTGTCGGTCGTCTCGTGGCTTGTCGCGGCAGCCGCGGCCTTCTTCTTCTACAAGCCGCTGACCCCCTATGCAGCCGAGTACATCGCCTCCGACACCGTCGCCATGGTGGCGGCTGCCGCAGCGATCTTCCTCGTCGTCCTGATCATCGTCTCTTTCATCACCCTGCGCATCGCCGACTTCATCATCGACAGCCGCATCGGTGCGCTCGACCGCACGCTCGGCTTCATCTTCGGCGCCGTGCGCGGCCTGCTCCTCGTCGTCGTGGCGATGCTGTTCTTCAACTGGCTTGCCCCCGAGAACCAGCCGGACTGGATCGCCGGTGCGCGCTCCAAGCCGTTCCTCGACAATCTCGGCCAGCAGCTCGTGGCCGCCCTGCCCGACAACCCGGAAGAGGTCATCCTCGACAGCATCCGCGGACCGCAGGATGCGGACGGCGTTCCCGAGGGCACGGCAACGCCCGGCGAGCCGACCTCGATCGAAGGTGTCATCGAAGGCACCGACACCCCCGCGCAGCCGGCGAACTAGCCGGCGTTGCGGCTGCGGCATGATCTCTTCGCTCACCGCCTCGCATGCGACGACATAAGCGCGTATAGGGTGGGGCATCTAACGGACGGCCGACCGACAACGGCAAACGGCGGATAAAATCGATGGATGACACGCCTTTCGGCGATGACTCGCTGCACGAAGAGTGCGGCGTTTTCGGCATTTTCAAACGGACCGATGCGGCCGCACTGACCACGCTCGGCCTGCATGCCCTGCAGCACCGGGGCCAGGAGGCGGCCGGCATCGTCTCCTTCGACGGGAGCCAGTTCCATGTCGAGCGCCACGCCGGTCTGATCGGCGACACCTTCACCAAGCAGGCGGTCCTTGAGCGCCTGCCCGGTTCCTCGGCCATCGGCCACACCCGCTACGCCACCACCGGCGGCGGCGGCCTGCGCAACGTCCAGCCCTTCTTCGCCGAATTGTCGGCTGGCGGTTTCGCCGTCGCCCACAACGGCAACATCACCAATGCCATGACCGTGCAGCGCGAATTGCAGCGCCGCGGCTCGATCTTCTCCTCCACCTCCGACACCGAGACGATCCTGCATCTGGTGGCCACCAGTGCCGCCCGGCTGTTCGTGGAAAAGCTCGTCGACGCGCTGACGCGGCTCGAAGGCGCCTTCTCGCTGGTCGGCCTGTCGTCGAAGAAGATGGTCGGCGTGCGCGACCCGCTGGGCATCCGCCCGCTGGTTCTCGGTGACCTCGAAGGTTCGCCGATCCTGGCGTCCGAGACCTGCGCCCTCGACATCATCGGCGCCGATTTCGTGCGCGACATCGAGCCCGGCGAGATGGTCGTCATCAGTGACGACGGCATCGAGAGCATCTTCCCGTTCCAGGCGCGGCGCGCCCGCTTCTGCATCTTCGAATATGTCTATTTCGCCCGACCCGATTCCACGGTCGAGGGCCGCAACGTCTACGAGATCCGCAAGAAGATCGGCGGCGAGCTAGCCCGCGAGAGCCATCCCGAGGCCGATCTGGTCGTGCCGGTTCCCGATTCGGGCGTTCCGGCGGCAATCGGCTACGCGCAGGAATCCAACCTGCCCTTCGAGCTCGGCATCATTCGCAATCACTATGTCGGCCGGACCTTTATCCAGCCGACGGATTCGATCCGACACATGGGCGTGAAGCTCAAGCACAACGCCAACCGGCGCATGCTGGAAGGCAAGCGGGTCATCCTCGTCGACGATTCGATCGTGCGCGGCACCACCAGCCAGAAGATCGTCCAGATGGTCCGCGAGGCCGGCGCGACCGAGGTGCACATGCGCATCGCCTCGCCGCCGACCCGTGCCAGCTGCTTCTACGGTGTCGATACGCCGGAAAAGGCCAAGCTGCTCGCCTCGCGCATGACGGTCGAGGAGATGGCCGACTTCATCAAGGTCGACTCCCTTGCCTTCCTGTCGATCGACGGGCTCTACCGGGCGACCGACGAGCCGTCGCGCAACAAGATGGCTCCGCAATTCTGCGACGCCTGTTTCACCGGCGACTATCCGACCTCGCTGACCGATCAGGAAGGCGTCGAGAACGTCCGTCCCCTGACGCTGCTCGGCGGCGCCGGCTGAGACCCCAGACCATATCCATTCTACCGGCAGACAGCAGATGACAAAGCAGCTTCAGGATCGCGTCGCACTGGTCACCGGCGCCTCGCGTGGCATCGGCTACCAGATCGCCAAGGGCCTCGCCGCCGAGGGCGCGCATGTGATCGCGGTGGCGCGAACGGTGGGCGGTCTTGAGGAGCTCGACGACGAGATCAAGGCGCTGGGTGGCTCGGCCACCCTGGTGCCGCTGGACCTGACCGACATGGGCGGCATCGACCGTCTCGGCGGAGCGATTCACGAGCGCTGGGGCAAGCTCGACGTGCTGGTGGCCAATGCCGGCCTCCTGGGCGTCCTGGCGCCCATCGGCCATATCGAGGCGAAGGTCTTCGACAAGACGATGACGGTGAACGTCAACGCCACCTGGCGGCTGATCAGGACCACCGACCCGCTGCTGCGCAAGTCCGATGCCGGGCGCGCCATCATCATGTCGTCGGGCGCGGCGCATTCCGCCAAGGCCTACTGGTCGCTCTACGCGGCCACCAAGGCGGCCTGCGAGGCGCTGGTGAAGTCCTGGGCCAACGAGACCGAGAACCTGCCGCTGCGCGTCAACTCGGTCAATCCGGGCGCCACCCGCACCGCCATGCGCGCACTGGCGATGCCGGGCGAGGACGCCAAGACCCTGCCGACCCCGCGCGAGGTCGCAGCCAAGATCGTGCCCCTTGCCTTCGCCGACGTGACCGCGACGGGCAAGCTCTTCGACGTGCGGCAGGATCGCTTCCTGGACTATCGCGACCCCGCCTGAGGGTCGCCCTAGAGCGACATGCCGGACATGCTGCGTCCGGCTTCGCGGCTCTGCCGCTGGCGATAGGCACGGACCGAGAAGAAGATCGACGCGCCATAGACCAGCACCGTCAGCGTCGCCGTCGCCCAGAAGAAGCTCAACAGAACCGCGATATAGCAGACGACCGCCAGCATGATCGGGATGGCGTAGTCACGCCGCACCCGGATGCCGGCGCCCTTGCCAGACCAGGTCGGAATGCGGCTGGCCATCAGAAGCCCGATGAAGACCAGATAGACCGAGGCGACGACCGCGGTGACCTCCGGCAGGCCGGATTCAAAACCCGCCAGGCTGAGGTAGATCGGAAACATCGCCATCCCCGCCCCCGCCGGCGCCGGCACTCCGACGAAGAAGGCCGACTGCCATTTCGGCCGCTTGGGGTCGTCGAGCATGGTGTTGAAGCGGGCCAGACGCAGCGCGCTGGCACTGGCGTAGAGCAGCGCCGCGATCCAGCCGAGTGAGCCGGCGTCGTGCAGCATGTAGGCATAGAGCACGAGCCCCGGCGCCACGCCGAAATTGACGATGTCGGCAAGCGAATCCATCTCGGCGCCGAACCGGCTCTGCCCCTTGAGAAGGCGCGCGACGCGCCCGTCGATGCCGTCGAGCAGCGCGGCGCCGAGGACCATGCCGACGGCCAGTTCGAACCGGCCCTCGAAGGCCAGCCGGATGCCGGTCATCCCGGCGCAGATCGCCAGGATGGTGATGAGGTTGGGCACGATATGCCGGAACGGGATGCGCCGACGAACCTTGTCGTCCTCGGCGTCCGGCTTGCCCGGATCGAAGGGCGGAAACGGCGACTCGATCGCCATCAGTCGCGCCTCGACGGCCACGTCTTCAGGTTCTCGCCGAACTCGGCGATGATCGTCTCACCGGCCACGGCGCGCTGGCCCTCGGCCACCCGCGGCACGAAGCCGTCCGGCAGATAGACGTCGAGGCGCGAGCCGAAGCGGATCAAGCCGAAGCGCTCGCCGGCTTCGATCCGGTCCTCGACATTCGACCAGCAGATGATGCGGCGGGCGACCAGCCCGGCGATCTGCACCACGCCGATCTCCCCGCGCGGTCCCTCGATCACCATCGAGGAGCGCTCGTTGACCTCGCTGGCCTTGTCGAGCTCGGCATTGCGGAACTCACCCTCTCGATAGGAGATCAGCCGCACCCGACCGCGCATCGGCGCGCGGTTCACGTGGCAGTCGAACACGTTCATGAACACCGAGATGCGCAGCATCGGCTCGGTGCCGAGGTCCAGCTCCGCCGGCGGCATGACGTGGCCGACCAGCGAGACATGGCCATCGGCCGGGCTGATCACCAGATGCTCCGCGACCGGCGTGACGCGCTCGGGATCGCGGAAGAAATAGGCGCACCATGCGGTCAGGACGAGGCCAGCCCAGAACAGAGGCTCCCACAGGAAGCCGAGGACCAGCGAGACGACGAAGAAGCCCGCGATGAACGGATATCCCGCCCGGTGGATCGGCACGAGCGCGTTGCGGATCGAAGTGAAGATGGTCACTGGCTGTCTGGTTCCTTCAAAACTGGCGACGCGGCTGCGCCTGCCGGTCGGATAAGGGGCAATGGCGGCAAAGCAAAGACGGTTCCTCTGGGCTACTTACGAGAACCGAAATCACGTCTCCGGCGTGCGCCGGCGATCGACGATCCCGAACTCGTCCGCCTCGCGGGCGCGCCGCAGGGCTTCCTCGGCCTCGCTGGCCTCGCGCTGCATCGCCCACATTTCGGCGTAGAGTCCCGCATTTTCAAGCAGTTCGCGATGGGAACCGCGTTCGACGATCTCACCGGCCTTCAGGACGATGATCTCGTCGCAGTCGATGATCGTCGACAGGCGGTGGGCGATCGTCAGCGTCGTGCGCTCCCGCGAGACGAGATCGAGGGCCGTCTGGATCTCCTGCTCGGTATGGGTGTCCAGCGCCGAGGTCGCCTCGTCTAGGACCAGGATCGGCGGCGCCTTCAGGATGGTCCGCGCGATGGCGACACGCTGCTTCTCGCCGCCCGACAGCTTCAGGCCGCGCTCGCCCACCATGGAGTTGAAGCCCTCCGGCAGTTCGCGGATGAAGCCGGCGATCTGCGCCAGTTCGGCCGCCCGCAGCACTTCGTCCTCGGTGGCCGTGATCCGGCCGTAGCGGATATTGTAGAGAACTGTGTCGTTGAACAGCACCGTATCCTGCGGGACGATGCCGATCGCACCGCGCACCGACGCCTGCTGGACCTTGGCGATGTCCTGGCCGTCGATCAGGATGCGGCCGGACTTCACGTCGTAGAAGCGGAACAGCAGTCGGGAGATCGTCGACTTGCCGGCGCCGGACGGTCCGACGATCGCCACCGACTTGCCCGGCGGCACCTCGAAGGAAATGCCCTTCAGGATTTCGCGCGCCGGATCGTAGCCGAAGCGCACGTCCTCGAAGCGGATCGCGCCCTCGGTGACGGTCAGCGCCGGCGCGCCGGCCGGATCCTTCACCTCGGCATCCACCTCGAGCAGGCCGAACATCGCCTCGATGTCGGTGAGCCCCTGCCGGATTTCCCGATAAACGAAGCCGATGAAGTTCAGCGGCACCGAGAGCTGCATCAGCATGGCGTTGATGAAGACGAAGTCGCCCAGCGTCTGGGTGCCGGCCCGCACTTCCAGCGCCGACATCACCATGGCGATTGCCATGCCGACGCCGAAGATCACGCCCTGGCCGAAATTCAGCCAGCCGAGCGAGGTCCAGATACGGGTCGCGGCCGTCTCGTAGCGCGCCATCGAATGGTCGAAGCGCTCTGCCTCCATGCCCTCATTGCCGAAATATTTGACGGTCTCGAAGTTCAGCAGCGAGTCGATCGCCTTGGTGTTGGCGTCGGTGTCGGAATCGTTCATGTCGCGGCGGATCGCGATCCGCCAGTCGCTGGCCTTGATGGTGAACCAGCCATACAGCCAGACCGTTGCCGCGATGACCGCGAGATAGGACAGGCCGTAGGCGAAGCCGAAGATGATCGCGACCAGCGCGAATTCCAGGATCGTCGGCAGCGTGTTGAGAATGGTGAAGCGGACGATCGCCTCGATGCCCTTGGTGCCGCGCTCGATGATCCGCGACAGGCCGCCGGTGCGCCGTTCCAGATGGAAGCGCAGGGACAGGCGGTGCATGTGCACGAAGGTGCGGTAGGCGAGCCGCCGCACGGCATGCTGGCCGACCCGCGCGAACAGGGCGTCGCGCAACTGGTTGAGCCCGACCGAGATGATCCGCGCGACATTGTAGGAGACGACCAGCGTGATCGCGCCGGTCAGCGCCAGCGGCAGCCATTCCGTCGCCGTATCCGCGCCGTCGAGGGCGTCGGTCGCCCATTTGTAGAAATACGGGACGAGGACGGTCAAAAGCTTGGCAAGGACGAGGAAGATCGTCGCATAGGCGACGCGCATCCGCAGGTCCGGGCGCTCCGACGGCCACATATAGGGCCACAGATTGGCCAGCGTCTCGAAGGTCCGGCCGCTATCGCCGGACACGCGTTTACCGGGGTCTGACGCCACGTCGATCCTTTCCAACGAAGCGGCGCGCCGGGCTGTCCCGCCGCGCCGTCGACGTCTGGTCTGTGTCCGCCCGCGTCTAGATCACCGCCCGGCCGAATACAACGACGCCGCGCATCTTGCGGCCTTGCGCCGCCCTGCGCGTCGCGGCGCGATCAGCCTTCACCTTCGCCCGTCGCCTCGATGGCACCGGCGTCGTCGCCTTCGCCGGCATCGCCGTCCGCCGGCGTCTCCGGCAGGCGGAACACCTGCGCCGGATAGATCAGGTCCGGATCGCGGATCTGGTCGCCATTGGCGAGATAGATGACCGTGTAGCGCTGGCCCTCACCATAGGTCCGCCGCGAAATTTCCCACAGCGTATCGCCCTTGCGGATGATCACGCGCCCATCCGCATTGGCGAGCGCCGGCTGCCGGTTGACCGGGACGTCGGCCTCATCGCCATCGGCCGCGGATCCGGTCAAGGGCTGGTCACCCGCGCTGCTACCCGCCGGATCAGTCCGTGGCCTCTGGGCGTCGGCCTGCTCCGGACTGGTGGCAACGACCGCACGCTCGGGAGCCTCGGACGCCACGACTGTCGACGAAGAACCACCGGACTCGCCCGTTGCGCCCGACGCGGCATCGGCGGCGGCGCCGGTTTCCTGACCAGTGGCGTCGCGCCCGGCCTCGCTGCTGTCGCCCGGCCCGCCCGCCGCGGGTTCGGCCAGAGCCGGCGCGGCTGCATCCGGCGTACCGGCAGCAGTCTCATTGGCGTCCGCAACCGTCACTCGACCGGATTTCTCGGTCCCGGCCTCGGGAGAGGTCTCGCTCGTATCCACCAGCCCGGCACTATCCGTCGCCCGGCTCGCATTCTCGGCATTCGCCATCGACGACGCGTCCGGTACGCTTGCCGACGAAGCCTCTTCATTGCTCCCGGCCGCGTTCGAAGCCGAACTGTCCTGCGACGCTTTCTCCTGCGGCGCGCGATCTTGCGCCGGCGCCACGGCCGCGGCGGTCGCGCCCTCGGGGCGCGTGAACGGCACCTCGGCGCGGGCCACGACGCGGCCGTCCGGCGAAATCTGGTCGGCGCGCACCAGATGCTCGCCGACGCTCATGCCGGTGTCGCCGGTGACCAGGAACCGATCGCCGAAGCCGGCCTCGTCCTCGGCCAGGAAGACATTGTCGACATAGACCCGCACCCGCGCCCCGCGCTCGGCGGCGCCGGCGATATAGACCTGCGAACCCTCGACCTCCACCGCCTCGACCCGCAGCAGCGGCACCGTGGACGGGCTCGACGGCACGGCGTCGGCACTCCTGTCGCGCGGCAGCATCACGGCGCCGCCCGGCTGCACCGGCGCATCGCTCGCCGTCACATCCGTTTCGTCCGACGTGCTGGCGGCACTGTCCGCGGAACCCTCCGCCGGGACCGCCACCGACGGGGTACCCTCCGCGGCCGTGTCCGCAGGTGCGGACGCGCCCTCTGCGGGCAGACGTGCAGCCGTCTCGCCCAGCGTGGGAGATGCGCTGGCCGCATCCGCCGGCTCAGGCTTCTCGGCCTCGGACGGCGACCCCGCCTCCGCCGGCAGAGCCGGCTGCGCTGCTTCAGAAGCCGCGCCAGGCGCTGCGGCATCACCACCGGCGGCCGGCATCTCGATGAGCCGGGTCGGCGCATTCGGCGCCTCGACCATCGCCAGCAGTTCGCCCGGGCGGTCGCGCGGCGGAACGCTGACGATCGCGGTTTCCTGCGAGCGCGTGACGCTACCGTCCGGTAACGTCGCGCGAATGGTGATCGCATGATCGCCCGGCGGGAGCGGAGCATCGAGCACCACCGCGAAATCGCCGCCGATCCCGGCCGTATCGCCGCCGAGCACCGTCTTGTCCGACATCAGCGCGATGCTGCTGTCGGCCGGCGCCCGCCCGGCAATGACGGTGGAACCATCGGGCTCGACCCGCAGCAGATCGAAGCGCGGCGCTTGGGAAGCTGCAGCAGCGTCGCCGTCGGCGCGACCCTCGTCACGATCGCCGGCATTCGCGGCAGCGTCGACCGAATCGGTTACCGCCGGATTCTCCACTAGGCCGGTCACATCAGCGGCCGTCACCGCATCGCCGCTTGCCCCGTCCTCCGTACGACCGTTGCCAGGCCTCTCCGATACATCGGCTACGTCCGCACCGGCTGTCGGGGTCGCGGCCGCGTCGCCATCCTGCGCGGAACCGGTCTCGCTCGCACCCGCGACCGTTCGATTCTCGCCGTCGGATGCGGTTCCCACGGGAGGCTCCGTTCCACCGGCAACGTCGCCCGTGCCCGTACTGCCAGCACCGGCCTCGCCACCGTTCGCAGACGTCTTCGCGACAGCCTCCGCAGCGCTCGTCGGCGAATCGCCGGCATCATCACGGGCCGATGGCGTGGAAGCTGCGCTGGTCGTGGCATCCGAACCCGTGACCCCACCGGCTTCGGTCGACGCCGAGGATTCCTCGACAGATCCCGAGTCCCCCTCACCTGCGTTCGCGATATCCGTCTCCGCCGGCTCGGTCGCCGGCTGCCGCTGCGCCTCGGCGTCTTGCCCTGCCTCTTCGTTCCCCGCGACGGCCGGCGCGACATCGGACGTTGCCGAAGCGGTCGCGTCTCCTTCGGTGACCGACGGTTCGTCCGCAACGTCTGCACCGGGCGACGCAGTCCCTGCATCCGCTTCGGAATCGGCCGCGGCCATTTCCGACGAATCGTCCCGGACCGCCCCGGCATCAACCGTCTCGCTGCCAGCGTCCGCACCGGCCGCCCCATCCGTCACCTCGGCCGGATCGCCGCGTTGCGCCACCCGCAGCTTTTCACTGCTCAGCATGTCCCAGTAGCCGGCGACGATCGCCGCCAGGAGCACGAGACAGACGAGGACGATTCCGAAAGCTTTTTTCTGCATGATCACACCATTGCCGCCGCCCCGATCGCACGGCCGCTGAACCCCGGGGACAACTCCCTGTGATCTTTAGCGAAGCCCCGACCCGCTCACAAGCGAACCGCGCTGCGGCCTCATCTGCGCAGCCCGGCACGCAGGCACGCCGCCACCCGCCGCCCCCATGTCCGGGAACGAACGAAATTGGCGAAGACGGCGATTCCCCACGAGTTTTCTCGCCCACGCCCTTGCAAGCACGTGCCACGACGGGTAATCCGCGCAATTGGAGAGGTGGCCGAGTGGTCGAAGGCGCTCCCCTGCTAAGGGAGTATACGGGAGACCGTATCGAGGGTTCGAATCCCTTCCTCTCCGCCATTATCTCACACTCGAACGTCCTCTGATGCGAGAGGGCTGGGAGCGCAACCCCTGATCTGCGGTCTCTGGCGTAAATCCTAATGACTATGCGTTGGCCGTGCGAGCCACTTAGGATCTCTCTCCTCGGGATATTCTCCGAGGCTCTGTACTGCGCCCGAAAAGTACGGAACCGGAAAGGCCTGCATCTTCTGCGCGTTAGCGCCTGCCCAACCCTCGCCGAGTTCGTAATTCTGTCGGGCGGCGAACTCTCCCCACGGCCAACCTCGCTGACAGCATTGTTAGGCCGGTTTGTCGCGGTATGCTCGCTGGGATACGGCAGCAGTGCGCCCATCTCGGTCATTTAGGCCCCGCTCGCTGCTCCCTGTTAGCGGACATTACGGAGTCGAAGAGGCGAGTTGCCCTGCGCTGACAGCAGACATGAGGCGGTCAGCCCTGAAGCTGATGTTTCCACCCCGAGTTGAACAAGGACTCAGCGCGTTCCAGCATATGCGCATCAGGCGGCCCTGTTCGTATGATCCGCGAAGGGCGGAGCATCTCCCGGGTCATTTTGGGGCGCGAGGATTGGTATGCGAACCGCTCGAACCCCCGCTTGCCCATGGATGCCCCGCCCAGCGATTGAAATGTGGACGAGCCGCTATCGCTTTGCGGCATCCACGTAAGCCGTCCGCTGAAGACCGCACCGGCCGTGGATGCCCCTCGCGCTGTGACGGCTCGAGGGTCGCCGCTTCGTCGATGGGCATTGATCTGCGCGCCGTTGACGGCGGGGATTGTCTGTTCCCCGTCGCCGCGAAGGCACGAGCCTTTTGCTCCCGCGAGCCTGGACAGTTCATCTATCCGTCGACTGCGCTGCATGTGGACCTTGCGTTACGATGCGAATGTCCCTCTCCTCCGTTCCAGGCCACGCTGCGATACTGGATCTGGATCCGGTCGAAGAGGCTCCCCATCTTCCTTTGGGCATTGGGCGCAAGAACAGACGCGGAAGGACCTTCGGGAGAGTAGATGATCGACTGGTTGCAAAAGGTCTTCAGCGATCCGGCTTACATCCCCGTGATCGTAGCTTGCGTCGCGGCAGTCGCATCAATTGCTGGCGCAGTCATCACGATCTTCAACATCGCGATTACTGCGCGCACGACGGCAAGCGTCGCCAATCGGGCCGTCTACATCAACTCCGTCACCGCCGAGCGGTCAAAGTGGATCGACGCCCTGCGGAAATCCATCGCCGATTACTCGGGAGCCGCAGAACGTGTGCTTGCTCGCAGAGAGGATCCCAAATACGTCGGTTCGGTCGAGTGGGCGACAGACGTCCAGTCCTTGCGCACCCACATGTCCGCTCTGAAGATGAGGCTCAATCCACGAGAGACGATAGCTCAAAACCTAATCGACGCGGCACGCAAGCTAGATCAGGCTGCACGCATCCATAGGTGGGCGGATATGGAACTCGCCAGCGAGATCATGGTCCGGCATGGCCAGTGGATCCTAAAATACGAGTGGAACCGCGTTAAGCTCGAAGCCGCCTCGGGCAAGGAACGGGACAGACTTGAGCAAGCTGAACAGGAACTCGATGCCGACTACGCCAAGTTCCTTCAAAAAGACGGGTCTATGGAGCGCCTGAAAGCGATTGGGGTTGGCAAGTCTGAGGTGGAAATCGCACTCTTGCGCTCCAAGATGGACGTCGCTGTCCCGGACTCGCCGAAAACCTGATAGGCCGTCATGAGTGCCGGTGCCCTGTAGCCCGCCGTCCAGGTCGTCGGCGCCCTCGCCGTGAAGATGCACCTCTTCTACGACACCTCGTCGCCGGGCCGGAGCGAGCCTCTGGTCGCGAGGACGCGACTTCCGCTAGTTCGCGGTACGTCGCACCGGGCGTCATCCTGGAGTTCGGTGCGCGCTCGACTGGCGGACCGGGGCGGCCATGTGAAAAGTCAGGGGGAGGGTAATGAGCGAAATCGGAGACGAGCGAAAATTCCAGTTTCTGCGGAACGGCGATGCCGATCCGTCGGAACTCGACTGGAAGAAGGGAATCGAAAGCGCCCGCCAGGCGATTTCCGAGGCCATGAACGCAAAGAATATCGCGTTCTTGCTCGGTGCCGGCTGTTCCTCCCTGATGAAGGACAAGAAAGAACTCGGCGTTGCGACCATGGCGCCTTTGGCCAAGGAGTTCTGCGGAGAAACCCTCAATGCACGGGTGGAAGGGTTCTACGACGATCCGCTATTCATCGGCGCTGACCCGGCGCCGTGGCGGCTGACCAAGGGCGAACTCGATTATCTCGATTCGCTCGGGATCGACTTGGCGAAAGACTACAATCGCAACCTGGAACGCCTGATGGAGGTGCTGTTCGCACAGCGGTTCGTACTGCGCCAGAGCGAAAATCCCAGCCTCCATCCGTACCGCACTGTTCTCGACGGTATCATCAAGAAAGTTCAGGACTTCCTGTGGACCCGTGTCACCCAAGGGGCTTTCGCCACAGAGGGCGACACTACCGTGCGCGACCTTTATGAGCGGTTCTACAAGAAACTGGTCCTGCGAGATCGGTCCTTGCCCCGGCCGTGGGTGTTCACGACCAACTACGACCATTTCAGCGAATTGGCGATGGATCGGCTAGGCATTCCCTATGCCAACGGCTTTTCCGGCGTGGTGGAGCGTCGCTTTAACCCGGCAAGCTTCCGCTATGCCCTGGCCGAGCAACTCGACGTCGCCAGCCGCAAGTGGACCGCCGTCGACGCCTTCGTCTATCTCTGCAAATTGCATGGGTCGGTGACTTGGACCGAGGATGATCATGGCCTGTTCCCGATCAGGGAGGTTTGGCCTCCTGAGTCAACGAACCAAATGCTGATCTATCCGACGCCTGCGAAGCAAAACTCGTCGCTCGGCTCGCCCTACGCAGACCTGTTCCGCGAGTTCCAATCCCGGATCGTGCGCGAGCAGAGCGTTCTCATTACGGCGGGCTACGCCTTCGGCGACGAGCACCTGAACAACATCATCTACCAGGCGCTGACGATCCCGACGTTCCGTCTGGTGATCTTCGCCGCGCCGGACACGGCCGGCGAGATCGCCAAGCTGCGGGCGCTGCGCGACCCGCGCATTTGGATCATTGGGGGTAACGGTCCAACCGAAGGTACGAGCGCGCATTACTTCGACATGATCGTCGAGCATTTCATGCCGCAGCGTCCCACCGACAGGATCGACGACGCTGTTCGCAAAGTGTTGTCGGAGCTGGCCCCGAAAAGGGATGGCGAGCCGAAGGATGGCGAGGCGTGAGCCACGATGATCGCAAGCGCGCGATCGGCAAGGTGGTCTCGGTCGCGGCCGACCGCTTTGTCGTAGAGATGCACGTCGGCACGGACAACTTCACAGTCGTTGGCTTCGATGGCGTGCATTATGTGGCCCGGCTGGGATCATTCCTGATGATTCCGTCGCAGTCGGAATATGTCGTGGTCGAAGTTGTAGGCCTGCGTGAGCGCGACGCGAGCATTCCATCCGAGCGAGGAGACTTCGATCGGGCTGGCTCCTCAAAATATCTGGACGTGGTGCCTGTCGGCATGTTGCCTATGCGCGGCGGGACGTTTCGGTTCGGTGTCTCCGTCTTCCCGTCCCTGTATGCTGACGCGCTCTATGCACTGGATGGCGAACTTGATCGCATCTTCGAGACCGAGGCGGCCATTGAGCCGTCAATGGGACCGGATGGCGGCGCCTGCGAACCTGAAGGGGCCACGCGCTATCGAGTTCTGCCCATCGGCAAGTCGGTGGTGTTCGAGAACTACGACATTAAGGTCCGGCTGAACGAGTTCTTTGGCGGTCATGTCGCCGTCCTTGGCAATACCGGCAGCGGCAAGTCCTGCACGGTTGCCTCGGTTTTGCAGTCCCTTTTCAACAAACCGGAAGAGCATCACGCGCGGGGCGCGACGTTCATTGTCTTTGACGTCAACGGCGAGTATCACGCCGCGTTGAATGCTTCTGCGAAAGAAGGGGCAATCGGGGTTGAGCGCGTCGTCCTCGACGGCACGGCGGCAGGCTTCCGCCTGCCGCATTGGTTCCTGGAGTTGGCGGAATGGGAGCTGTTGCTGCAAGCCAGCGAGCGCACCCAAGTTCCAATCCTGCGAATGGCCCTCGGGCTTTCCACCCTCTTTTCAAATGTGGGGGCCGCAGAACTCAAAAGCGTCCGCAATCACATCCTTGCTAAATGCATCACCCAGATCATGCGCGACGACTCTTCGAGTCCGTCCAAGCATGATCGGATCATTGGTATTCTCCATCGCTTCAGCACGAACGAAATCAACGCGGCAAAAATCCGGCCATTCATTGCGATCAACTTCGGTCAAATGGCGAACCCGGCGGGTCTGGATAATTATCTGGTTGGCCCGAATGGGTTCGAGTTAGAGGATCTGAAGCTCCCAGAATACCAGAACTTGCCCTTCGATTTTTCTGCTCTCGGCGACGCGATAGACCTTGCCATCCTGTATGCGGAGGCGCACGGCAATCGGCAAATCCGCGACTACTGCTCCCAGATGGTGACGCGCTTCCAGGCTCTGGAAGATCGTCGAGAGTATGAGTTTCTCCGGCACGAGGCGGTGGGTGCAGCCGCCGACAATGGGGAGCTGGAGTTTCTCACGAGGCTGGTGGGCCTGATTGGCAAGGGAGCCGGTCACACCAAAGCTAATCAGATCATCATTATCGACATGAATGACGTCGAGGACGAGGTGGTCGAGCTGGTCAGCGCCGTGATCGCGCGGATGCTGTTTCGCTTGCTCCGGCGAGCCGAACCGCGCAATCGCTTTCCGATCCATCTCCTGCTGGAAGAAGCGCACCGCTACATTTCGGCGACGCCATCTCGCTATGCGGTGGACGCGACCAAGATATTCGAACGCATCGCCAAGGAAGGACGCAAATACGGCATGTTCGTCCTGCTGGCGTCTCAGCGCCCGAGCGAGCTGTCCAAAACGGTCCTCAGCCAGTGCTCCAACTTCCTGGTTCACCGCATCCAGAATCCCGACGATCTTTCTCAGATACGGCAGATGACTCCGTTCATTTCAGAATCAGTTCTGAAGCGGTTGCCGTCGTTGCCTCGGCAACATGCGCTGGTGTTCGGAACCTCGGTCAACCTTCCGACGACCTTCAAGGTCAGGGAGGCATCCCCGCGACCGCGAAGCGACGACACCGCCATCGTCGATCTTTGGTTCCACGAAGAAGGGCGAGCCGCTGACATTCGCCTGGCGCTCCGTCCGATCGGCGCCGATGCGGCGGCGGCTGGTGAGGAGCCGATGGCGGTAAACGAAGCACTGGACGATGACATCTTCTGACTATCTGGAGACTCTGGCGCAGACACTGGAGGCCACAGGGGACTACCGGGTGATCCGGCGTCTCAAGCCGTGCCCTTCCACCGTTGCGCCGCCCGGCACCCCGCTGCGCCTTGGCCTGATGGTCGATGTGGAGACCACGGGTCTCGACCCTCAGCGCGACGAGATCATCGAACTTGCTATGACGCCATTCAACTACGGCTTGGATGGCACCATTTTCAACGTGGGCGATAGCTTCCAAGGATTGCGTCAGCCGAACGAGCCTATCGCCCCGGAAATTACCGCGATCACGGGCATCACTAACGAGATGGTGGCCGGCCAGATCATCGATCCCGCAGCGGTAGCCGCATTCGCAGCGCCAGCTTCGCTTGTCATCGCGCACAATGCGGCGTTCGACCGCCGCTTTCTCGAACGATTCAGCGACGTGTTCTCAACGAAGCCCTGGGCTTGCTCGTTCAGCCAGATCGATTGGGCTGCGGAGGGGTTCGAGGGCACAAAACTCGCTTATCTCGCTCAGGCCGCTGGTTTCTTCTACGACCGTCACCGCGCGATGCACGACTGTCTCGCGACGGTAGAGTTGTTGGCAATGAGGCTTCCCCGATCTGGTGTTACGGGTCTTAGCCGCCTCCTGGACGGCGCTCGTGCCGTTTCTTGGCGCATCTGGGCGGAGAATTCGCCCTTCGACCTCAAGGATGTCCTCAAGGCGCGGGGATACCGTTGGAACGGTAATCCCGGCCCGCAGCCGCGCGCATGGTATATTGACGTTCACGAGGCTCAGCGCGAGGCCGAGCTGCGGTTCCTGAGAACGGAAATCTATCGGTATGAGGTCGATCCCCCGGTTCGGCGAATTGATGCGTATGATCGGTTTTCAGATCGCATTTGAGCGTCAGCATGAGTTCGGACTGACGCTTGTTGCGATCGTAGCCGTCCCGGAGCACGGCAGGCAGCACCTCTTGTCTGACCGTCTCGATCTGCTCCGGCTGGAAGAAGCCGGTGATGACGAGTTCGGTGATGTCCGCATTCCCCAGCCCTACGAGGCGGCGGGCGGCTTCGTTGACGCAGAAGACGCGTCCATCCCTGTGCGCCATGCCGACGAAGTCGCTGCTGTTCTCTGCCAGTGCGATCTTCGTCCCACGTCGTGACCATCGGCTGGCGGGCATCGATTATGAGCGCAACGAGGGTACGGAGGCCTGAAGGCCACAGTTCCGGTTGGCCGAGCGGCAAACTCTCCCAGTCATGGCTGCGGATCGTACGAGCCTGTTCGTTGCCGCCAGCAGGAAAGGAGTGCATGCGTCTTTAGTCTGGTTCACGGCTCCCGTGCTCGGCAGCCCCGACCTCAGGTAGACGACGGAAGACAGGCGAGCCATTAAAAGCCTGCCCGCAGGTAGAGCGGTTGGGGAACGTCGGCGTTTCCAGCGGACGAGATAGCAGGACTAGGTCCGAGTCATACCGTGACCGGAAAGGCAGCTTTCTACGGGTTTCGCTTGGAAGTAGACCTTCCGCTTACGGCCCAATGCTGAACCGGAAATCATTTCCAAGGGAGATCGGAACCCGAACGGCTTTCGCCTTGAATGCAGAAGCAACCAGAACTCTATTTGCCATTTTCTCCGTCTCTCTCTCGAATAATAGAAGACCTCGGATCGAAGCCTCCATCACTATCCTGTTTTCCGGGAGCACTTCATAATTATGCAGGTAAAAACATCGAATTCGCCCTGAGTAGCCGGGGTAAAGTCTGCGGATTGGTTCAGTAACCACCGTTGTGTTCCGGCCTCGCCGAGGTCAAGCTAACGAATGCGGCGGCTCAATAGGATGCTGCCGCACGGCCGATAGTGCTGAACTCTGCGCCTCGGTGAGCAGCCAATCGCGGAATAGTTCAAGTGAAGGGACCCCGGCGAATCTGGGAGAGCTCAAAAAATAATAAGTTTCTGTCGAGTGGATCTGCTGCAAGATCGGTGCGACCAATGAGCCACTTCTCAGGTCGTCGTCCACCAGGAACCGCTGCCCGATGGCCACGCCCAGGCCGCGCTGCGCCGCTTGGTAGGCCATGCTGGAGGACTCAAAGCTGTGGCCTTTGTCGAAATCCACAATGGCGCCTTCCCCGCAGGCCGCGAACCACGCGCGCCAGTCGTTCGGCCGCCCGAGGGAATGGAGCAGCGTGACTTCGGCGAGGTCCTTCGCGGTCATCACGCCCCCGGCGCTTGCCAGATAATCAGCTGAGCATACTGGGATCAGATAGGTCTCGCACAGCTTGTCGGCGCGCGCGTGCCACTCGCCTGCACCGGCACGCACCGCGCCGTGAATGTTGGTGTTGTTAAAATCCACCGGTTGCAGCGAGGCCGTCAGACGCAGATCGATCTCGGGAAAGGACGTGTTGAAACGCTTTAACCTCGGGATGAGCCACCGCATGGTGAATGTCGTATAAGTCTGGATTCTCAGAACGTCTCGCCGATCCTTCCTGCGCAGCCGTCGCGTGGCCCGGTCCGCCTTGACGAACATCTCGGCGATATCGCGTTTGTAACGCTCTCCTTCGGCCGTCAAAACGACCGCCCTGTGGCGACGCTCGAACAGCGGAAGACCCAGAAACTCTTCCAGATTCCGGATTTGCCGGCTTATGGCGGACTGAGTGACGAACAATTCCTCCGCCGCCTTGGAGAAGCTCAGGTGGCGGGACGCGACTTCAAATGCCCTGAGGGCGGACAAGGGTGGCAACATGCTTGCATTTCTCCGCTCTCACATGATCCTAGCTCATGCAAAGGCTTCCGAGAAGTCGTTTGAAGAGATGTCGCGAAAGCCTGAAGTATGGAGTCGACACGACCGCGGTAGCCACCGGCCGTGTCAGGCGCGCCGGGAGATCGTGCCAGAGGGGGAGTGATGATGATACGCGGGCTAGGATTCCATCTGGACACAGAAGCCTTGGGCCGTGAGTTCGGCCCCGTGCCAGTGATCATGCCACTTAGGGCCCGAACGGACTGGCACGCATGATCTCCGCCGCAACCACGGGAGGTAGGGTCGGAGTTATCGTCCAGACGGCCCTAACCGTCGTCGCGCTGATCTTCTCAGTCTACATGGTCTACACGACCATCTACGGACCGTATAGGACAACGCTGGTCCACCTCGCCCTGTTCCTCGGCTTCTCCTTCACCATCTACTTCCTGCGCAACGAGGGTGGTGCGCGTCGCGAACCGCCCGCGCTGAGGGCGGCCAGCTGGCTCTGCGCGATCTGCACCTGGGTCGCCGTCACCTACATACTGGCGAATCTTGACCGCATCCTCGCGTCCTGGGGGTCATCCTTCCTAACGACGACAGATCTCGTTATCGGGGGGCTGCTGGTACTCGTGGTGCTCGAGGCGGCACGGCGCGAAAGCGCAGCGTTCTTCATCCTTAGCGTTCTCGGCATTCTTTACATCCTGTTCGGCAACCTGATTCCGGGCGCGATGGGCCATAACGGCATGAGCCTGCCGCGGTTCATCTACCTGACCGCCTACACCGCTGAAGGCATCTTCGGCTTCGGGCTCGATGTCGCCGCCAATTATCTCTTCATGTTCATGCTGCTGAGCGCGGCGATGACCGAGACGCGCACCGGCGACTTCATCATGAACATCTGCAACGCCTTCTTCGGCCGCCACACCGGTGGCTCGGCAAAATCGGCGGTCGTGGCAAGCGCGGGTCTGGGGACCATGGTTGGCTCGTCGATCGGCAACGTGGCGACGACCGGCACCTTCACCATTCCCCTGATGAAGCGGAACGGCATGCCGGCCCACAAGGCCGCCGCGATCGAGACGGTCTCCTCGGAGGGCTCGCAGTTCCTGCCGCCAGTCATGGGCGCGGGGGCATTCATCATGGCCGACATGACCGGCATTCCTTACGCCACCATCGCCTTCGCCGCGTTGATCCCAGCGATCCTCTACTTCGTGTCGGTCTTCGCGGTCGTTCATATCGAGTCGGTGCGGCTGGGTCTGCGAGGTCTCGATCCGTCCGAGATCCCTTGCTGGCGGCAGGTCCTAAATGATGGATGGCACCTGCTCATTCCGCCGGCCGTCCTGTTCTACCTTCTCATTGGAAAGGGCTATTCGCCCAGCTACGCGGGCATGGCGGCCATCCTCATCGCCATCGCGGTGGCGATGCTGCGCGCCTCGACACGACTCAGCCTGCGCCGCTTCATCAACATTTTAGACGACGGCGCCCGCAGCGCCGCCTCGATTGTCGCGCTGGTCGCAGCCATCGGGTTCATCCAGCAGGCGCTCGTCACCACGGGCCTGGCTCCGCGCCTGACCGAGATCCTTCTGTCGGGCACCGGCGGCATGATGTTCATGACCCTGATCCTCAGCGTCGTCGCGGCGACAATCCTGGGGATGGGCATGCCCACCCCGATCGCCTACGTGCTGCTCGCCCTTTTCGTCGCACCCGCGCTGACAGCGGTCGGCGTGCCGATGCTGGCGGCACATCTCTTCCTCTTCTACTTCGCCATCAAGTCGGGCTCGACTCCGCCCGTCGCCGTGGTCGCCGTGGTCGCCGCGTCCATCGCCAAGGCGAACTGGTGGAAAACCGCTGTATGGGCGTTCCTCTACTCGGTTCCAGGCTTCGCCATCGCCTTCATGTTCGTCTACTCGCCCGCGCTGCTGATGCAAGGCAGCTGGGCGGCGGTCGTCTTCAGCAGCGCCATCGGCTTCATCGCGACCATCACCATTGCCGCCGCCTTGCAAGGCTGGTGCGTCTGGATGCTGAACCCGCTCGAACGTGTCCTGATCGGCCTCGGCGCCCTCGGCCTCATCTACGCAGACTACATCTCGGACGGCCTCGGGCTGGTCCTTATCATCGCCGGCCTGCTGCTCGCCCGTTTCAGGAACGGGAAAATGGCCGGAACCGTCGCCCACAACTGAACCACGCAGGGAGGAAACAATGGGACATAAGCAAGTAGCACTGGGACTCGCGCTTTCGGTCATGGCCATGCCAATCGCAGGTCAGGCGCAGGAACGCTGGTCGATCGCGACGTCAAGCACTGGCTCAGGCCCCTATATCATCGGCTCGGCCATCGCCGAGGCGATGAACAAGGGACAGAGCGGCATCGAGGTCTCCGCGCAATCGTCGGGCGGCTACAATGACAACCTCAGCCTGGTCGCGCAGGGCAACGTGAACTCCGGCCTCACGCTCTTGTCTGAGCTGGGCGACGCCTGGCGCGGCACTGGAAAATTCGAGGCGGTGCCGGACGCGAAGGAAAGGTTCGAGCCCCTGCGCCGGATGTTCCCGGTCACCACGGCGACCTTTCAGTGCGTCGTGCGGGCGGATTCTGGCATCACCAAGTTCAGCGAGCTGAAGGGAAAACGGCTGAACATCAACGTGCCGGCGACTGCCACCCAGGCGATCAACCGCGCGATGATCGCGGCGCTCGGCATGAAGCCAGAGGACTTCAATATCCTCGAGATCGCCACCAGCGGCAGCTATGACGCGCTGTCGAACAACGTCGCGGACGCGACCTGCAACGGTCAGCCAATGCCGTCCGGCTCGATCCAGCAACTGGCGGCATCGACCCCCGTCCGGGTGCTCGACATCCCCGACGACGCCTTCGACAAGCTGAACGAATCCTACCAGGGAACAATGCTCAAGGCGACGATCCCGGCGGGCACCTACTCGGGCCAGGACGACGAGGTTCACACTTTTGCCTATCCCGAGGTCCTGTTCGTGAACAAGGACGCCGAGGAGGAGCAGGTCTACGAACTGACCAAGGCCTATTGGGAGGGTGAGCGTCCGACCAACCCGGCCTTCGCCCAAGTGACGATCAAGAACGCAACGGTCGACGTGGCCCCGCCGATTCACCCAGGCGCCCTGCGCTACTTAAAAGAAAAGGATCTGATGAAGTAGGGCGCGCCGCAAAGGAGACTGGCTTCATGTTGATTCCGAAACCGCTCGCCGGTCGGACCATCGCGGAAGTACCGCGACCGGATCTGGATTCCGTGAGCCAGATCTCGATCGCCTTTGCAGGCCGTATTGCCGCCGACCTCGGCGCGCGGGTAGTCTGCGTCACTGCCGATGGAGACGACCCCATGGCCGGCTGGGCGCCCTTGGCGGCGGACGGCCTGAGCGCCATCGGCGCCTTCCTGGGCAGCGGCAAGTCATTCGCCAAAACCGTCCCGGAAGATTCCAGCGACGTCCTGACCAGCGACCGGGATCTGGCCTATGGCTGGGATCGGGGGGCCGCAGTCCTCATCCGGTCGTCGCTCGATAACGACGCGCCCCACAGCGAACTGACGATCCTGGCGGCAACCGGACTTCTCGACATCTTCGGAGAACCGGGGCGTCCGCCGCTGGCGATGCCGGGTCACCAAGCGGCATACTCCGCCGGGGCGGCGGCCTTCGATGCGCTCGTCGCCGCGATCCTAGGCGCCACGCTCGGCAACGGACATAGGCCAGGCCAGGTTTCGGTCGTCGACGTGGCGCTCTGGCTGAACTGGAAGAACTACATGGCCGCGGCGCTGGGGATGGACGACCTTGGCATCGGCCGGGCCGAGGACTGGGTGACCGTCGCGGCGCGGGATGGGCATTTCGCGCTGGTCCTTCAGGACAAGAACATGCCCCAGTTGGTCGAGCTGGTCGAAAATCCGCGCCTAGCCGGTCCTAGGTTCGCCACGCTCGCCGCGCGCCGCCGGAACGTCGAGGAATTCGTGTCGATCGTGTCCGACTGGGCGCGAGACATGCCGCGCGAGGATATCCTCTTGACGGCCCGCCGGCTCGGGCTGCCCTTCGGTCCAGTGCTCAAGATAGCCGACCTGATCGGCGACCAGCAAATGCTTTCGCGCGATTTCATCGAACTCGCCAAAGGGTCCCCGAGGCACGGCCTGCCCCGCCTTCCCGCGGCATGGTTCGAGGCCGCCTGACCATCGCACCGAAAGTCTCAGGAGAGAACGTGAACAAGCCATTGGCAGGATTGCGGGTCGTCGACCTTGGCATCATCACAGCTGGCGCCAGCACGTCGGCGATACTGGCCGACCTGGGTGCCGAGGTGATCAAGGTCGAAGGTCCGAACTACATCGACCCATTCCGTCGATGGGCCGAAAGCGGGGACGGCGACAACTGGTGGAACCACTCTCCATACTTTCGTTTCACGAACCGCAACAAGAAAAGCGTTTGTCTTGACCTAAAGTCGCCCGAAGGACGCGATCTATTTCTCGACCTTGTCGCCGCCAGCGATGTCGTGGTCGAGAACTTCCGGGTCGGCGTCCTCGACCGCCTCGGGGTGGGCTTCGGGGCGCTTCGCGCCCACAACAGCCGCATCGTCCTGGGGTCCATCTCCAGCCAAGGCACCTCGGGGCCCGATGCCAACGCGGTGTCGTTCGGTTCGACGCTCGAGGCCTCGGCGGGCTTCGCCGATCTGGTCCGCTACGCGGACGGACCCCCCAGGATCAGCGGACAGGCGCTGAACTATCCCGACCAGGTGGTGTCGCTGTTTGCGGCCGGTCTCATCATGAGCACGATCCTGGAGGCCCGCCGGACGGGTAAAGCCATGCATGTCGATATATCGCAGCGCGAGGTAACAGCATTCCTCTTGGGCGAGCATCTCGTATCCGCCGTTCGTGGCGCAACGGACAGGACCAATTCCCCGGTGCGCCGAGGGCTCAACGATGAAGGCATCTACGCAAGCCGCGATGGCAAATGGGTCGCGGTCAGTCTGCCTGCCGGGTCACTTCTGATCACCAGCGAGATCGCGGCGGGTGCGAGGGGCGATGTTCGAAAGCACGTCGCGGATATTGTAAGGGCACTCGACGGCGTGGATGCTGTGACCGAGTTGACCGCCCTCGGCGCATGCGCACGGGTGGTGGTTCGCGTCGAGGAGATGGTGCGCGAAGCCAAGACAAGCCTCGCCTTCGCTACCGCCCCGAATGGCGAAGCGGCAAAAGGGCTGCCTTGGCGCTACGGCGACCGGCCCCTGGAGATCGAGACACCGGCCCGCGACTTGGGGGCCGACAACCATGGCGTGGTTGTCGGCTTGCTCGGGCGAAGCGAGAGCGCCTTCCTGCGGCTGGTCCGCGAAGGCGTCCTGTCGACCGCGCCAAGCCAGCCGACCTGACGGGCCGCGCGAATTGGACGGAAATGACGAGGTGATCAGAGATGATGCCGGAAACGGGGACACAGCGCCGAGTGGCGGAAAGGGTTTAGGAATGAAACGAAGCGCAGCGGTCGTGGGCGTCGGCCATTCGGACTGGGTGGGTGATTGGACGAGGGTCCGCGCCGGAGAGAAGCCCGGAGATTCCTACTATTACGGAGCCGTGGCCTTCCGCGAGGCGCTCAAGGACTCCGGTCTGACCCGCGACAAGATCGACGGCCTGATCGTCGGGCCCGAAACAGCCTACGAGCGCATGGCCGAGATCCTGAACATGGACGTCCGCTGGGGCGACCAAGCTGACGCCGTCCTCTCGGTCCTCCAGGCAGTTCAGGCCATCGAGACCGGCGCGGCCGAGGTCGTGGCCTTGGTCTACGGCAACGACCAGCGCTCAGCCGGCACGCAATATGGCGGTCCTCAGGCGATGGGTGGCAACATGTTCCTCTCCTACGTCTACCACGCGCCTTGGGGCATGACCTCGCAAGGCGCACTCTACGCCATGACCTTCCGCGCCTATGCCGACCGCTACGGCATCACCGAGCGCGAGTTGGGTCACGTCGCCGTCGCGCAGCGGCAAGGATCGGCGCGCAATCCGAACGCCATCCAGCGCAAGGAGATCACGCTCGACGACTACATGAATGCCCGCTACATCACCGAGCCACTGAGGCTGTTCGACTACTGCCAGATTAACGACGGCGGAGTGGCACTTATCATCGCCGAAGCTAGCATCGCCAAGAAGATTTCTAGCAAACCGGTCTGGATCGAGACCACCGGGCGCTTTGATCTCAACCGCAACGCCACCAGCCTCGAGCCCCGCCTGACCGACTTCTACCGGCCGGCGCAACAGGCTGTCGCGCGCAAGATCTTCGACGTCTCGGGTTTCGGCCCCGAGGATATCGACATCTTCCAGGTCTATGACAGCTTCTCGGTCCACATCCCCCTCGCGCTCGAAGGCTACGGCTACTGCGGAGTAGGAGAGGCTGGAAAGTTCATGTCGGAAAAGGGCATCGGGCTTGGCGGGCAGCTGCCGACGAACACCTCCGGCGGCCATCTATCGGAAACCTACATGCAAGGCTGGGCGCACCAGGTTGAATGCGTGCGCCAGCTCAGGGGCGAATGCGGCGACCGCCAAATCGCCGACGCCAAACGCGTGCACTACTCGTCCGATGTGGCCGGCAAGGCCGTTTCGATCATTTACGGAAGGGACTGACATGCAGACGGCCAGAACACCCTCCCGCATAATGGGCTTCTACGATCGACCGATGTGGGAGGCGCTCGAAACCCACAACGAACTGCGCCTGCAATGCTGCGACGACTGCGGCGCTTGGCGCTATCCGCCCGGACCGGCCTGCCATGAATGCCTGTCCACCACTTCCACGTGGAAGCCGGTGTCGGGTGGTGGCGCGGTAGCGAGCTGGGTAATGTTTCGCAAGGATTACCTGCCGGAATACCCCGCCCCCTACAACGTCGTCGCGGTCAGGCTGGACGAAGGGCCGATGGTCATCTCGAACCTTACCGAGGACCCGTCCGAGAACGTCATAGGCAAACGGGTCAGGCTGGTTCTTGTCAGAATTGATGACGGCGTGGTCCTGCCGCGGTTCGAACTGGCGGACCTGACCTGATCCGTCTCCTACCCGGCGGCATGGACGCCGCCGGCCTTCCACGACACACTCCGGCAAGCGGGAACCGCACATGCTCGAACACTCCAAGAGCGATGGAATCTTCACTCTCACCCTGAACCGGCCCGAGGCGCTCAACGCCCTTGATCCCGAAACGCAGCAGGAACTCGTCGACGCCTTCGAGATCGCCCGAACCGATGACGAGATCCGGGCGATCATCGTCACTGGCGTGGGAGAGCGGGCGTTCTGTGTCGGCGCCGACCTGAAAAAGACCATGCCGCCGAAGGAAAGTTTTGCCGAGCTGACCTATGGCGATCACCCGCCGGCGGCCAATTGGCAACGCGCCATCGGCACGCTCAAGCCGGTCATCTGCGCCATCAACGGAATGGCGCTCGGCGGCGGGCTTGAACTGGCGCTGGCCTGCGACATCCGTATCTCCGCGTCACACGCATGCTTCGCCCTGCCCGAGGTCAAGGTCGGCTCGATTCCCGGCGCCGGCGGAACCCAGCGCCTTCCGCGCACGGTGGCCCTGTCCAACGCGATGCTCATGCTCCTGACTGGCGCGCAGATCGACGCCGAGGAAGCCCTGCGCATTGGGCTGGTCAGCCGCGTCGTAACGGCCGACCGGCTGATGGACGAGGCGCGCGAGATCGCGCTTCAGATCGCGGCGAATGCCCCCCTCTCGGTGCGCGCCGTCAAGGGCCTGGTCTATCGGGGCCTCGACATGAAGCTCGACGCGGCGATCAACGAGGAACATATGACCTGGGGCATACTGCGTGACTCCGAGGACCGGATCGAGGGCCGGGTGGCGTTCCGCGAGAAGCGGCCTCCGCAGTTCAAGGGCAAATAAGGGCCGCATCACGATCCCCCAACTCCGGCGCCGTCTAGAGCGTCGGACTGAATCCCAGAATCCCCGGCCCGCTTCCCTTTAAGCCTTCACCGTGATTCCCTCGTGCTGGAGGTGGATCATGAGCAAAAGCTATTCGATTGATCTGCGTGAACGGGTCACCGGCTTCATCGACAAGGGTCAGTCTCGTCGGGCGGCGGCTCGCCATTTTGGCGTTAGCGAGAGCTTTGCGATCAAGCTGGACCAGCGGCGGGTCCGGTCAGGATCGATCGCACCGCACAAGCAGGGCCGCCCTCGCGGTAGCGGAAAGCTGGAGGTGTTTGAGGCCTTTCTGATCGGCGCCGTCGAAGCCAAGCCCGACATCACCATGCCGGAACTGGCCGCGCTGCTGATGGAGACGCACAGCGTGACCGCAGCCCCGGCGGTGCTGTCGCGCTTTCTGTGCCGGCGCGGCTTCACATATAAAAAAATGCCTGATGGCGTCGGAATGCGCACGCGCCGGCGTGCGTGAGGAGCGCCGGGTCTGGAAGACCAAGCGCCAGCCCCGGATGCGATTGGCGCCGCAGCGTCTGGTGTTCATCGACGAGACGTCGGTGACGACCAAGATGGCCCGGCTGCGCGGCCGTAGCCGGCGCGGCCGGAGACTGCGCGCCGACGCACCCTTCGGCCACTGGGGCACCCAGACCTTCATTGCCGGCCTGCGCTGCCACGAACTAACCGCACCCTGGGTCATCGACCGGCCGCTCAACCGATCCGCCTTCGACACCTACATCGAGACCCAGCTCGCGCCGACGCTGCGCAAAGGCGACATCGTCATTCTCGACAATCTTGCTGTCCACAAAAGTCAGCGGGCGGCCGAGTGCCTTCGACGAAGAGGCGCCTGGTTCCTATTCCTGCCACCCTATTCGCCGGATCTGAACCCGATCGAGATGGCGTTCTCAAAGCTGAAGGCACATCTGCGCAAGGCTGCCGCCAGAACATTCGACGATCTCTGGAAGGCCATCGGCGATATCTGCGGCCTCTTTGAACCAGAAGAGTGCTGGAACTACCTCAAGGCCGCGGGATATGCGTCTGATTAAGCGTCCGACGCTCTAGCCACCAACAATTATGGAGGACGGCGCTCTTCGACTTGGCTAGGATCACGCCACGATGCCGGCCTGCTCAGGCTGATTTTTCCCGTACTGCGACCGCGGGCGATCCAGTTCAATCGACAACCTCGGCAGCGTGCCGCTTCGGCAAAGCCGACGCGATAAAATGCGCGCCGTCCACGATATGCGGCATTTCGGATCTCGGCGATTCCGAATGACGTCTGTGGACGCCCCGAAGAAGGAAGAGGTAAATTTGGGTATTGGCGTAGTCGGGCGCTGCCATCTGTCCGGCCTCATGATGCAGCGCCATGCTGCGGGCCCGTATGGGAGTTCGCGGATCGGATCCATGTCAGCTTTTCGCCTGTGATGTTCCGAAGCCGACAGTCTCCTTTCGGCCCTGTCCAGCCGAAATCTGTCGGTCTGCATGGCGCCCATTCCGGACAGTGAAGCGACAGATTCCGTTCCCCGTAACCTGTCGTTCGCCGCGATCTGCACAAATGTCGCCGAAGCGGTCAAAGCTGTCTTTCGCGGCCCACGACCATTGAACCTGAACGGCAGTCGGCCATCTACAATTTCTCGCCGGTCTTTTCCTCATACCAGTCGCGAATGCACATGCAAAGAAGACCGACGAGTGGTGCTTCAAGCAAGGGGACTGTCCCGCCATCAGGCGCAAACGAAGGCGCGTCATACTGATCCATTCCCCATGTGCCAATGAACTCTCCGTCACGGGTCACAACCGACCCGTCATCGCAAAGACTGATTGGATACACCAAGGGATCAGCGTACGGGACGCCATAGCGCCGCCAAGCCTCTCGAAGCTCCTCGCCCGTAAGCTGGGCAGGTGGGTCGAAGGGCGGCAGCACAGGCTTTGGCTCGCGTTTTCCGGTCTTCTTTCGCTGTTTCCCCTGACGCCAAGGTGGAGATGGGTTTCCAGCTGCGCGCTTCATCTGCCGGCGGAGATTCTCATCTTCGAAAGCACCTCCCGTACTGATCTGATCCCCAAAGACTGCAGCGTAACCAACGATCTCGGGCATCCGTCCTTCGCTGCTAGGGATGCTGGGGATCGAAGTATTGAACTTTGGGGCAAAGGCACGAATGGCCGTGCTTTCTCTTTCGTGCATCTCGTCCGATGGACAGGGGGCCAGAGCAAGAGACCACGGCAATGAAACGTCAGGAACACGGTGGTAGTAGCGGCCCAAGCTATCAATCGGGCGTTCCGTCAGGTCTAATGACTGACCGACATAGACGATCTCGTCTGCGCATCCGATCAAGTAGATGCCACTTCTCGAGATGAGACCTGCGTAAAGGATGTTCAGGCCTCGGTGCGGATTGCGCACAAAGACCTGCCGTCGCCACGCCACGAACTGCTTATGATTGTTCAGCATCTAAACCTCTCCGCAACGCAGGTGCTGGACGTTACCGGGGGTGTGTAGCCAACGGCAAATCGAGGCTTCCCCTCATTGCACCTTGCATTCTCCTCGCCAGCCCATTCAATCGTGTGAGGTTCGGAACGGGATGCATCTACAATGAAAGGGGTTTTCGAGGTCAGCGGTGTCAAACGGCCTTCAAAATTGACCCCCTATCGGCGTCCAAAATTGGGTCTGACGCACATTCGATGACGATCAGGCTGCGCCGAGCAAGCGGGCCTCGAGAAGATCAAGCTTGGCGCGCCCGTACATTTGCCGCTTCACGAGTTTGAGCTTGTTCACCTGGCCTTCCGTCTGGCCGTTCGACCACGGTTCGGTAATCGCGCCCTGCACTGCGGATGCATCCTTACTGATGCCGCGAGCGAAGGACGCTAACAAACTTCCCTCGGCATCGTGAATCCAGGACGACAGATCCCCGACTTCTCGGCTGCGGATCATGGCATGAAACCGGTCGATCAACTCTCTTGCCTTGGCCAGGGTGGGCACTCCGGCTTCGATCGCGGCGACCGTGACCGTCTCGCTCTTCGTCAAATGATCTCGCTTCAGCGTCAGCAGACGGGCAATGTGGACTTGCCCGGGAAAAGTGGAGAGCACCAACTGAGGAACCAGGAGGTGTTTGGACTTGCCCGGCTTTTGTGGAGAGCGTTTAGCTCATTTCCCGGGCGTTTCGCTCGAAGGCGATGGGGCTCTGGAAGCCGAGCGATGAATGGCGCCTGACAGGGTTATAGAACCCGTCGATGTATTGGGCGACGGCGTTTTCGGCCTGCTTGCGGGATTGCCATGCGACCTGCCAGATCAGCTCCGACTTGATGGTCTTGAAGAACGTTTCCACCATCGAGTTGTCGTAGCAGTTCCCGCGCCCGCTCATCGAGATCAGGATGCCGCGCCTTCGGAGCAGCGCCTGATAGTCGACAGAGCAGTATTGCGACCCACGGTCGGAATGGTGCACCAACTCCGGCGCCGGGTTGCGAGCCACGAGAGCACGGCGCAGCGCTTCGACCGCGAGGTCGCGCTTCAGTCGGTCACTCGTGGCCCAGCCGACGACGCGCCGGGAGAAGAGGTCGAGCACGATGGCAAGGTAGAGCCAGCCCTCCGCGGTCCAGATGTAGGAAATGTCCGCCCCCCACTTCCTGTCCGGGCCGTCCGCCGTGAAGTCCTGCGCCACGAGGTTCGGGGCGACGGGCCAGGCGTGCTCGCTGTCC